>JAJPYH010000305.1 GCA_021205045.1 Lachnospiraceae bacterium
AGCCGCTTAAAATAAGGCACTTTAGCGATTTTTCATGTGGGAAGTATTAGTATATAATAGTAGAAACAGTATTGGAAATGGTCTGAGTAAAATGGAAAGGAAATAAGAATATGAGAAGTGACAGTGTGAAAACAGGAGCCGCTCAGGCTCCCCACAGAAGCTTATTAAATGCCCTGGGAATGACCGAAGAGGAGAGAAAGCGTCCTCTGATCGGTATCGTCAGCTCCTACAATGAGATCGTGCCCGGTCATATGAATCTGGACAAGATTGTGGAGGCAGTGAAGCTTGGCGTAGCCATGGCAGGCGGTACCCCGGTGGTGTTCCCGGCCATTTCGGTCTGCGACTGCATCGCCTTGGGCCATGTGTGAATGAAGTATTCTCTGGTGACAATGGATCTGATCGCGTATTCCACAGAGTGTATGGCCATGGCACACGGCTTTGATGGCCTGGTGTGCGTGCCCAACTGCGATAAAAACGTGCCCGGTCTTCTGATGGCTGCGGCGAGAGTCAATATCCCAACGATCTTTGTCTCCGGCGGCCCCATGCTGGCGGGTCATGTGCATGGCCACAAGACCTCCCTTTCTTCCATGTTTGAGGCGGCGGGGGCGCAGGCCGCGGGTAAGATTTCCATGGAGGAGCTGACCTATTATGAGGAAAATGTCTGCCCTACCTGCGGGTCCTGCTCCGGAATGTATACGGCCAATTCCATGAACTGCCTGACAGAGGCCATCGGCATGGGTCTGCGTGGCAACGGTACCATTCCCGCGGTTTATTCGGAGAGAATCCGTCTGGCCAAGCATGCCGGCATGCAGATCATGGAGCTGGTGAAAAAGGACATCAGACCCAGAGATATTATGACGGAGAAGGCCTTTATGAACGCGCTGATCGTGGATATGGCCCTTGGCTGCTCCACCAACACCATGCTGCATATCCCGGCCATCGCTCACGAAGCGGGGGTGGAGATCAATCTGGATATTGCCAATTCTCTTTCCGAGAAGACGCCGAACCTTTGCCATCTGGCGCCTGCAGGGCCCACCTATATGGAGGATCTGAATGAGGCGGGCGGCGTGTACGCAGTGATGAAGGAGCTGACGAAGCTGAACCTGCTTTCCACGGATCTGATCACCTGCACGGGCAGGACCGTGGGTGAAAATATCGCAGATGCGGTCAATAAGGATACAAATATCATCCGCACGGTGGAGAACCCTTATTCCAGCACCGGCGGCATCGCCGTGCTGAAGGGCAATCTGGCACCGGATGGCAGCGTGGTCAAGAGAAGCGCCGTGGTGGAGGAAATGATGGTACATACCGGCCCGGCGAGAGTCTTTGACTGTGAGGAGGATGCCATCGAGGCCATCCGCGGAGGAAAGATCGTGGAAGGCGATGTGGTGGTCATCCGCTATGAGGGTCCCAAAGGCGGCCCGGGCATGAGGGAGATGCTCAATCCCACCTCGGCCATCGCCGGCATGGGTCTGGGCTCCTCTGTCGCTCTGATTACAGACGGACGGTTTTCCGGCGCTTCCAGAGGCGCTTCCATCGGTCATGTTTCCCCAGAGGCGGCAGTAGGAGGACCCATTGCCCTGATACAGGAGGGAGATATGATTTCCATTGATATTCCCGCCAATACGCTGAACGTCCTTGTGTCCGATGAAGAGTGGGAAGAGAGAAAGAAGAATTACGTTCCGAAGGAAATGCCTCCTGTGACGGGGTATTTAAAGAGATACAGGGAGCTGGTGACCAGCGGCGTAAACGGCGCCATTTTAAAGCTTCCGAATGAGTAAAGGAGTGGGGAAATATGCAGCTGAATGGATCACAGATCATTGTACAATGTTTAAAAGAGCAGGGAGTTGACACCGTTTTCGGTTATCCGGGCGGCGCCATCTTAAATGTTTATGATGAGTTATATAAGCATCCGGAGATCACCCATATTCTGACCAGCCATGAGCAGGGCACCAGCCACGCTGCCGACGGATATGCCAGGGCTACGGGCAAGGTGGGAGTGTGTATTGCCACCTCCGGTCCGGGCGCTACCAATCTGGTGACAGGAATTGCCACGGCTTTTATGGATTCCATCCCGGTGGTGGCTCTGACCTGCAACGTGGGCGTCTCCCTTCTGGGGAAGGATTCCTTCCAGGAGATCGATATCGCCGGCATCACCATGCCGATTACCAAGCGCAGCTTTATCGTCAAGGATGTCAGGGAACTGGCTTCCACCATGCGCAGAGCTTTTCAGATCGCCAGAAGCGACAGGCCGGGTCCGGTGCTGGTGGATGTGACGAAGGACGTGACCGGAGCCATGTGCGAATTTGAGTCTGAGGAGATCAAAGTGGAGGAGCCCGCGGTATCCTATACTTCTGAGGAGCTTCAGGAAGTGATTGCTCTGTTAAAAGAGGCCAGGAAGCCTTTTGTACTGGTGGGCGGCGGAGCCGTGCTTTCCAACGCATGGCAGGAGGTGCGTCAGTTTGTGGACAGATTCAACGCTCCGGTGTGCGATACCCTGATGGGCAAAGGCGTGATTGACGGAAACGTGCCGGAATATACTGGTATGATCGGAATGCACGGCACCAAGGCCTCCGATCTGGGCGTCAGCCAGTGTGACTGTCTGGTGGCTCTGGGGGCCAGATTTTCGGACCGCATTACCGGCGACGCCAAGAGGTTTGCTTCAGGCGCGAAGATCATTCAGATCGACATTGATGCCGCGGAGATCAACAAAAATGTCCGCACCGCAGCTTCTCTTGTGGGAGATTTAAAGCTGGCGCTGCGCGATATTCTGGCGGTTCTGGATCAGCAGGAGCACGCAGAATGGCTTGCCTATGTGGAAGACCTGAACCAGAAATATCTCCTGAAATATTAAGAAGATCAGCTCAGCTGTCCCTATATTATCCAGGAGATCGACAGGATTACCAAGGGGCAGGCTCTGATCACCACCGATGTGGGCCAGCATCAGATGTGGGCGGCGCAGTATTACACCTTCACGGAGCCCCGCACTCTTCTGACCAGCGGAGGTCTTGGCACCATGGGCTACGGCCTGGGTGCCTGCATCGGCGCCAAGATGGCCCGCCCGGAGAAGATCTGCATCAATATCGCCGGCGACGGATGCTTCCGCATGAACATGAATGAGCTTGCGACAGCCAGCCGCTACAATATTCCGGTCATTGAGGTGGTCATCAACAACCATGTACTGGGAATGGTGCGTCAGTGGCAGACACTTTTCTATGGAAAACGTTACAGCCAGACGGTTCTCAACGACTGTGTGGATTTCTGTAAGATTGCCGAAGGAATGGGCTGTGAAGCCATCCGTGTCACCAAAAAGGAGGAAGTGGAACCGGCCATCCGGAAGGCGATTTCTCTGGGACGCCCGGTAGTGCTCGACTGCATAA
The DNA here is from genome assembly GCA_021205045.1 of Lachnospiraceae bacterium. Classification (GTDB taxonomy): domain Bacteria; phylum Bacillota; class Clostridia; order Lachnospirales; family Lachnospiraceae; genus RGIG6307. Next base: position 3,381 of record JAJPYH010000305.1, read on the forward strand.
TTCCTGAGGATGATAAGGTGCTGCCCATGGTACCCGCGGGCGCGCCCATCAGCGAGGCTTTTGACGGAGATGATCTGAAGGCCGGAGAATAATAAGGGAACTGGCAATTCTTGTGAGATACAACCAATGATGCAAAAATCAAAGAAATACTTGTTGCGGGGAGCCGCTTTTGCGGTCTCCCTGCTGCTATTAGGCTGGCTGGGATATCGTCTCCTGCTGCAGCATTATGGAAAAACCTTTCCCTATGGTACATGGATTAACGGAATTTACTGCACGGGACTGTCCGTGGAGGATGTTAATCTTTTACTGTGCCGGCAGGAATATGATGCTGTAATTACGATCGTGGATGAGGACGGAGCGGAGTATGCTCTGGATTATAATGATTATGTGACGGGCATTGACTATACGGAAGCACTGGAAGCGATTCAGGGGCAGTCTTTGATGGAACAGGTCTTTGCCGGATCGGAAACGGAATATCATATCAGTCCCGCAGTCACGGTGAACGAGGAAGAACTGACGGACTATCTTATTACGGTTTCTCCTTTCCGGGAGCTGCTGGAGATGGATGAGAATAAAGCTTCCCTGGAATATACGAACACCGGCTACGTGCTGACGGTGGATGGGAGAGAGACGCTGGATTTTGAGATTTCCTTTGAGAAAATTCTGGAGGCTGTGAAGCTGGCCCGGACGTCCCTCGATCTGGTGGAGGCGGGCTGCTATAGCTCTGAGGCCTACAGCGCGTCAGATCGGCTTTTGCTGAATATTTATCAGCAGATTGAGGACTATACGGAGAATCACAGTATTGTGATCAGCGCCGATGAGGGAGAATATTCTCTGACTGCTCTTGAGCTTCAGGAGTTTCTGGCAAAGGATGAAAACGGTATTCCTCTTCTGGACGAAACCGGCAGTATTTATTGTGATACAGAGAAAATAGAAAGTTATTTTGCGCAGATTGCTTCCGAAACCAGTACCCGCAGTAATAGCTAGCTGTTCACCACCCATGACGGGGAAGAGGTGGAAGTAAAAAAGGGAACCTACGGAAGAGTCATGACCAATGCTGCGGACTGCGCTCAGCAGCTGACGGAACTGCTCAGCGCTGAAGCCTGTGATGAGGCTGTGGCCTTAGAATACACCTATTATCCTGAGAGTGCCATTGATAATGATTATGGAAGGGCTATTTCAAGCACTTATATTGAAGTGGACCTTTCCGGACAGCACTGTTATATGTATGAGGATGGAGAACTGATCTGGGAGAGCGACTGCGTTACCGGCGATGTGGCCAAGGGGCGGGATACCCCAAAGGGAGTTTATTACATAGAATATAAACAGAGAAACCGAACTCTGAAGGGCGCGGATTACGAAACCTTTGTCAACTACTGGATGCATTTTTACAGCGGCTGCGGTTTCCATGACGCCTACTGGAGGTCGTCCTTTGGCGGAGAAATCTATCTGACCAACGGTTCTCATGGCTGTGTCAACCTGCCGTCGGCCAAGGCGAAGGAGCTGTATTCGCTGGTGTCGAGCGGGATGACGGTGATTGTATACTGAGCGTATTCATCATCTTTATGGTGAACGGCAGAAGATTTATGTTATTCGCCAGAATATCATACGGGCGTTTTCCGAGCAGGGTATATTATCTTTTTTTAGCATGTATACCGGTATTTTTGACAATAAATTGTCAAAGCCGGGCTTTTTTCACGTGCAGGTTTGCGATTGACTTTATTTTACAGAAGGCGTATCATGCAAATTTAGAGATTTTAGCGAATTAAATCGTTGAATTGTCGGAACGCTTCCAGAGTACAGTGTTCCGCGCAGGAGACAGGAGGGGTTTTATTATGTCCAGAGTATATAATTTTTCGGCCGGTCCGGCGGTACTGCCGGAGGAGGTCTTAAAAGAAGCAGCGGAGGAGATGCTGGATTATCAGGGCACGGGCATGTCCGTCATGGAGATGAGCCATCGCTCCAAGGCCTTTGATCAGATCATCAAGGACGCAGAGGCGGATTTAAGAGAACTGATGGGGATTCCCGACAACTATAAGGTGTTGTTTTTGCAGGGCGGCGCCAGCCAGCAGTTCGCGGCCATTCCCATGAATCTGATGAAGAATCGGGTGGCGGATTACATTGTCACCGGCCAGTGGGCAAAGAAGGCATACCAGGAGGCCCAGCTTTACGGAAAGGTCAATAAGATTGCCTCCAGCGAGGATCAGACCTTTTCCTACATTCCTGACTGCTCTGACCTGCCCGTTTCCGAGGACGCGGATTATGTATATATCTGTGAAAACAACACCATCTACGGCACCAAATACAAAAAGCTCCCCAATACCAAGGGAAAGCCGCTGGTAGCGGATGTCTCCAGCTGCTTTTTGTCGGAACCTGTGGATGTGTCCAGATATGCTCTGATTTACGGCGGCGCACAGAAGAATATCGGCCCCGCGGGGGTAGTGATCGTGATTGTAAGAGAGGATCTGGTCACCGATGAGGTGCTGCCGGGAACTCCCACCATGCTGAAATATAAGACCCAGGCGGACAATGGCTCTTTATACAATACGCCTCCTTGCTACGGCATTTATATCTGCGGCAAGGTATTCAAGTGGCTGAAGGCACAGGGCGGCCTGGAGGTCATGAAGGAGCGCAATGAGGCCAAGGCTGAAATCCTGTATGATTTTCTGGATCAGTCGGAGCTGTTCCGCGGTACAGTCAGGAAAGAGGACCGTTCGCTGATGAACGTCCCCTTTGTGACAGGAGATGCGGATCTGGATGCTAAATTTGTAAAGGAGGCTGCTGCTGCGGGCCTTGTGAACTTGAAGGGACACAGAACCGTGGGCGGCATGCGGGCCAGCATCTACAATGCCATGCCATACGCCGGAGTGGAGGCTCTGGTGGAGTTTATGAGAGAATTTGAAAAGGAGAACCGCAAATAAAATGTATCGGATTCATTGCCTGAACCCAATCTCAAAGGTTGGATTAAATCATTTGCCTGAAAACTATTCTCTGACGGACAGCGCGGCGGAAGCTGACGGCATTCTGGTCAGAAGCGCCGTGATGCATGATATGGAGATGCCGGAAAGCCTGCTGGCCGTGGCCAGAGCAGGAGCCGGTTACAATAATATCCCGCTGGAGAAGTGTGCTCAGAAGGGAATTGTGGTCTTTAACACTCCGGGCGCCAACGCCAATGGTGTGAAGGAGATCATTATCGCTGCCATGCTGCTGGCCAGCCGCGATATCGTGGGAGGCATCGAATGGGTAAAGGAAAATCAGTCGGATCCCGCCATTGCCAAGGCTACGGAGAAGGCCAAGAAAGCCTTTGCCGGTACCGAGATTATGGGCAAGACCCTGGGTGTCATCGGCCTGGGAGCCATCGGAGCCATGGTGGCCAATGTGGCGGAGCAGCTGGGGATGACGGTCATGGGATACGATCCCTTCCTGTCTGTGGACGCAGCCTGGAAACTGAGTCACAGCGTGAAGCATGTGACCGATGTCAATGAGATTTATTCCAACTGTGACTTCATCACCATTCATGTACCGGCTATGGATTCCACAAAAGGCATGATCGGAAAAGAGGCCATTGCCCTGATGAAGCCCAATGCTGTGATTTTAAATTTTGCCAGAGATGTGCTCTGTGATGAGCAGGCAGCTGTAGAAGCTCTGGCGGAGGGGAGAATTCGCAGGTATGTGTCCGATTTTCCCACTCCTGTGACCAGCGGAAAGCCGGGGTGCATCGTGATTCCTCATCTGGGAGCCTCCACGGAAGAGAGCGAGGATAACTGTGCAGTGATGGCGGTGAAGGAGCTGCAGGATTATCTGGAGAACGGCAGCATTGTCAACAGCGTCAACTACCCCCGCTGTGAGGTCGGTCCCTGCAGGACGGCTTCCCGGGTAGCGGTGCTGCACAGAAATGTGGCCGGTATGCTGACTGCGATTACCACCTGCGCCGCGGACGCCGGTATCAATATCGCCGAAGTTGTCAATAAATCCCGGGATGAAGTGGCTTACACTCTGATTGACCTGGATCAGAAGGCTACCGCTCAGATGGTGGAGAGCTTAAACGCTATTCCCGGTGTTTTCAGAGTCAGAGTGATCCAATAAGTATCAAAATCAGTATCCATCGAAGAGAAAAACTCTCCGGCGTCATGAGCAGTCATGAAGCCGGAGAGTTTTATAAGCTACAGAATTTTTGAGAAAAATCAGAGCACCGGGGCTGTTGTCCGGATTTCTGTATCTCATGTCCTGATATTTATATCTTATGGAGAATGCCGGAAATGGAACTACCGGAATAACATGGGGTTATCCGGATCGTTGGCCTGATCCGCTAAGGTCTCCCGCAGATGGATCTCCTCCTGAAGGCTGGCCTCACTCTGCAGATCCATGTACTTAATGAACATTTCTTCCAGAGTGATATTCTCCTCCGCGGCAATCTCCGTAAAGATAGGACGCAGAGCATCCAGCTGTCTGGAAACCTGCACTTTCTGAGGGTCGATATCTCCCAGCACTTCTTCCGCATACTTATTAATGCGCTTGATCATATTAAATTCCTTCTCAGTCATACCTTAACTCCTCTCAATGATCTGGTTTTTATATTTTGCAATTCCAGGCGTTTTTTCATACTGACCGGAAAAGCGCTGATTTAGGAGCTGATTTTGCGACAGTTCCTTAAGTCGTTGTTATGCTGATTTTGCAGAACAGAGCGTGGAAATGAAATATCTGTTTCGCGATTTCTGTGTCTCGCACAGCATGAGCGAAACAGATATTTCATTCCCATGCGACCCGTTTGCTGATATACCATATAACGTTGAATAGAATAACATATTGCTTATTTTATCACTTTACGCTTGTATTAGCCAGTTATTTTTGCTAAAATATCCATAAATAAGTTTGCTGTCCGCGGCTGTGAACAGCAAGGTGAATACAGGGGTATTTATTCAGGGAGGGTATAGCTATGAGCACAAAACTATATGATTTAATGAACTGGGCTGACATTGAAGAGATCACCTATTCAGAATCCGAGGATCCGCACAGAATCCTCGGACGGCACACCATCGACGGCGTGGATCTGATCCAGGCCTATCTTCCGACGGCCACCGCTGCAGCTGTGAAGTTTCCTGGCAGAAAGCCCATTGAGATGGAGCTTGTGGACGAGGAGAGCAGCTGGTTTGCGGCAGAGGTCAAATCCTATTACAAGGGCATTTATACCCTTTCGGTGACCTACGGGGAGAATGTGGTGGAGTTTGCCGACCCCTATGAGTTCGGTTCCCAGCTGAAGGATGAGGATATTGATAAATTTGAAAAGGGAATCCATTACGAGGTATACAAGGTTCTCGGTGCGCACCCCATGACCGTGAAGGGCGTGGAGGGCACCTTTTTTGCGGTCTGGGTGCCCAACGCCATTCGCTGCAGCGTTGTTGGTGATTTCAACAGCTGGGACGGCACCCGCCTGCAGATGAAGAAGACCAGAGGCATTTTTGAGCTGTTTGTGCCCAGTGTTCTGGAAGGCGACGTTTATAAATTCGAGATCAAGGCCAGGGGCGGCCTGACCTATCTGAAATCGGATCCTTACGCTTATTACAGTGAGCTGCGTCCCAATACCGCTTCTGTGGTTACCGACATCAGTCATTACCAGTGGGATGATGAGGAGTGGATCAAAAACCGGGCCAAAACCCAGAGTCCGGACAGCCCCATCAGCGTTTACGAAGTCTATCTTGGCTCTGTCGCCAGAGGAGAGAATAACGAGTATCTCAACTATACCGTGCTGGCGGACAAGCTGATTGAATACGTTAAGGACGTGGAATATACCCATGTGGAGCTGATGCCTGTCAGCGAGCACCCGTTGGACGCCAGCTGGGGCTATCAGGTGATTGGTTATTATTCCCCCACAAGCAGATACGGGAAGCCCGCGGATTTCGCGGAATTTGTCAATAAGCTTCATAAGGCCGGTATCGGCGTTATTTTAGACTGGGTGCCCGCTCATTTCCCCAGGGATACCTATGGCCTGTCCAATTTTGACGGAACCTGTCTGTATGAGCATTTTGATCCCAGGAAGGGTTCTCATCCGCACTGGGGAACGCTGGTTTACAATTACGCGCGGCCTCAGGTTTCCAATTACCTGATTGCCAATGCTCTGTACTGGATTGAGAATTATCATGTGGACGGCCTGAGAGTGGACGCCGTTGCCAGCATGCTCTATCTGGACTACGGCAGAGAGGACGGCGGCTGGATTCCCAATATTTACGGCGGCAAGGAAAATCTGGACGCGGTGGAGTTTTTCAAGCATACCAATTCCATCGTCCACAAGCGCAATCCCAATACCCTTATGATCGCGGAGGAGTCCACGGCCTGGCCCATGGTCACCGGCAGACTGGAGGACGGCGGTCTGGGCTTTGACTACAAGTGGAATATGGGCTATATGAATGACTTTATCAACTATATCAAGGCTGACCCATATTTCCGCTCCTACAAGCACAATCAGCTGACCTTCTCCATGATGTATGCCTACAGTGAGCAGTACATGCTGGCTTTCAGCCATGACGAGGCGGTTCATGGCAAAGGCACTATGATAGGCAAGATGCCGGGCAATGAGGATCAGCGTTTCGCGGCGCTGCGCATTACCTATGCCTATATGATGATGCACCCGGGCAAGAAGCTTTTGTTCCTGGGACAGGATATCGGAGAATATGAGGAGTTTTCCGAGCAGCGGGCTGTCAATCTTGGTCTGCTGCAGTACAAATATCATCTGGGCGTCAAGACCCTGGTGAAGGACCTGAACGCGCTCTACAGAAGCAGTAAAGCCCTCAATGAGCTGGACAATCATCCGGATGGCTTTTTCTGGACCAACTGCATCAGCTGGCAGGACTGCTATGTGGCTTTTGTGAGAAAGGGATCGACCAACGACAAGGCGCTGTTTGTGGTGGCCAACTTCAGCGGCGTGGCCAAAGAGATGACTGCGGGCGTGCCCTGGGCAGGAAAGTATAAGGAAATCATCAACACGGACGATGTAAAGTACGGCGGCAGCGGCAATGTGAACCCGCGGGTCAAAAAGGCTAAGGAAGTGGCCTGGGACGATCAGCCCTATTCCATCAACCTGAATATTGCGCCTCAGTCCGCAGCCATTTTTGAGTTTACGCCGGAGCCGGAAGTCCAGACCGAAGAGCCCAAAAAGAAGGGCAGGAAAAAGGCCTCTGAGAAGGAAGGCGACAGGGAGGCGGAGGAAGAAAAGCCTGCCACCTATACCAAAAAGACAGAGCCGAAGAAGAAAAGCCGCACGTAAAAAGCAGTGATAGAATTACATCCTGATACCAGAACTGATGACCTGCGGAAATACCTGACAGGTATCTCCGCAGGTCGGTGTATGAGAGGTGCAGTGCAGCCGTAACCTTAAAAGACAAAGATAAAGACAGGAGAACGCTATGATCAGCTTTCTGGATCTATATGAAACTTCATCCATTTTTGCCGTTATTATGAATTTTCTCATGAAACTGATTACTGCGGCCATCACCTATGGGGTTGCGGTGAAGCTGATTAAATTCGTGCGCAAACACCTGCGCAAGCTCCTGGAAAGGCACAACGCTGAAAAGGGCGTGATTACTTTCCTGGATTCAGCGGTCAATATCGGCCTTTATGTGCTTCTGGCCTTTACCCTGCTGGAGATGTTCGGTTTTGATACGGCCAGTCTTTTAGCCGTGATTGCCTCCGCCAGCGTGGCCATCGGCCTGGCACTGCAGGGAGCCTTTGCCAATCTGGCGGGGGGCGTACTGCTCCTTTTCCAGAAGCCCTTTCAGGTGGGAGATTATATCATCGCTCACGGGGCCGGTCTGGAGGGAACAGTGGATGATATTCAGATTTTCTATACCCATCTGCGCACCGCAGACAATAAGATTATCGTCATTCCCAACGGTACCATCAGCGACAACAGCATCACCAATGTGACAAAAGGGGCAAAGCGCAGAGTGGATGTGGCGGTCAGCATTGCTTACGACGCTGACCTGCGCAAAGCCAGGGAGGTCCTGCTGAAAATGCTGGAGGAGGATGAGGCAATCTTAAAGGATGAGCCCATGATGGTGATTGTCACAGAGCTGGCCGACAGCGGAGTCAACCTGACCGTACGTTCCTGGGTGAAGGGGGAGGATTACTGGGAAGCCTTCTGGCGGCTGACGGAGAATACCAAGCTGACTCTGGATGATAATGGAATTTCCATTCCCTTCCCTCAGATGGATGTGCACATGATCCCGCCGCAGCCTGAGAATGACTGAGAGGGTATTCCGGGCGGAAAGCTGAAAACGCTGCAAAACGAAGCCGAAAATGTAATATCCCAAAGATGCCGAAAACGAATAAGAGCTGATCGGAAGGAATCAGAAAACCGGGCACAGACTCATCCGGAATCTGTGCCTGTTTCTTTTGCATGGAATATTTTAACATTTTTCTTACATCCTAGTACATCGAATAATAATTAACTGGCTATACCTTCATTCGATTTTATGCCAGCCGCTTCGGCTTCTTCATGACTGATTTCATCGAGCTTATATG
>JAJPYH010000296.1 GCA_021205045.1 Lachnospiraceae bacterium
CGATGAACATCTGTTCTTTTTGGTTGTCTAAAAATCGGAATTTCCTATAAAGTAACAAAGCCCCGATCAGTCGGGGCTAATGTTAAAGATTTTTCGGGACATTTTCAAAAATGCTTGACACCTAAAAGTTACTGTTCACAGACAGCTTGCCGGACGCTTTTGCACATGTGGGTGGAAGCGGCTGTGAATAGTAATGCATCATCAGGCTTGTCAGGCAAAACCTTCAACAGCAAATGCCAAAGCTGAACTTGATTCCCAACAGTTCATATGATATCATCTTAGGCGCCCGGGAACGTTTTTTATCCAAAACAGCAGCAGAATTGCAGTTCCGGTTTCACCGGATCAGGAAGAGCAGGATATATCATGAAAAAAATACTTGTCTTAAATACCGGAGGAACCCTTTCCTCCATCAAAAGTGAACACGGCCTGGTGCCCGGCATCCGCAGCGGTGACATGATGGAAGAGCTGCGCATGATCTCAAAGAATCTGCAGCTGGAGACGGAGGATTTCTGCAGCGTGGACAGCTCCAATTTCTTTCCGGAGGACTGGGCAGCGTTAGCCGTAAGAATTGCCGAAGTCTGCCGCGAATATCATGGCATCGTGGTCATTCACGGCACCGACACCCTGGCCTATACCTCATCCATGCTCTCCTTCATGCTGCGGGGTATCCCCATTCCGGTGGTGGTAACCGGCAGTCAGCTGTCCATCGCCCACCCGGTGGCGGACGCCCTGGAAAACTGCCGCGGCGCCGTGCACATGGCGGCCAGCGGCTGCCCCGGCGTGTTTGTGGCCTTCAATCGCAAGATCATCCTGGGCTGTCGGGCCTCCAAAGTGCGGACCATGAGCTTCGACGCCTTTGAGAGCATCAATTATCCCAATATCGGGGAAATCAGCTCTCTGGGCCTGCATATCCGCCGGGAATATCTGCCCCCGGCCTGCCGTGACAAAACACCGGAGCAGCTCAGGGAAAGCTTTCAACCGCGGTTTGCCTATTCCGACCGGGCCTTTTTATTGAAATTATATCCCGGAATTGCCCCTGAAATCATGGATCATCTCGTCCAGGCAGGATACCGCGGGGTTTATATTGAAGGCTTCGGTCTGGGCGACATGCCCTTTCTGAAACATAATTTTGTGGAAGCGGTGCACAGAGCTGTGGAGCGCGGCGTTACCGTGCTTGCCGGCAGCCAGTGCCTGTATGAAGGCACCAATCTGACCGTATATGAAACCGGCCTGAAGGCTCTCTCGGCAGGCGTCATCGAGGCCCGGGACATGACCGCGGAAGCTGCGCTGACCAAGCTGATGTGGGTACTGGGCCAGACCAATGACCCCCAAAAAATCCGCCGGTATCTTGAACAGAATCTGACCGGGGAACGGGTTCAGGGCTGGTAAGCTTTGCCTGCCTTCCCGCAAAATGAAGTATCCCGCAAGCCCTCCGCAAATTACAAAAAAGTCCTTCTATTTGCAGCATAACCTTCCCCCTCTCCGCATAAAGTAATGGTAAAGCAGCCGCGCAGGAGAACGGGGAAGGCTTCATGAATAAAAGGACCAAAATTGTAGTATTGCATATGAAAGAGGTGATCTATACCGGGATTTTTATTTTCCTCGGTATCGTTCTGATTGTGCTGCTTGCCATGATGTTCTGGCCCGGCAGAGAGATGAGCGGGAGCGCCTCGCAGCCGGAACAGACTAAAGGCGCAGATACGAATACAGAAGCAATGGAAGAAGCCGCAGCCTATCTGCCCGGCATCTACACCGCCTCCCTGGAGCTTAACGGCAGCACCATGGAAATGCAGATCATCATCGAAAGCGGCGGAATCTCCAATGTCTCCTTTACCTATATGGACGACGCCATTCAGACCATGTATCCGCTCTTTGAACCGGTGCTGGAAAGCATCGCCTCCCAGCTGCAGGAGGGCGTTGCCCTGGAGGATGTCACCTACGAGGACAGCCAGAAATACACCGCCACCGTGCTGATCGAAGCTTTGGAAGAGGTGCTGGAGAGCGCCAGGCAATAAAAGAAAAGACGGGAATGAGATGAAACATCTCCACATCTCCTCCCGTCTTTTCATATCGAAAACCATTTTCCACTGTAAAAGCATTACACCTCAATCCTGTCCAGCTCCTTCAGCCAGATCGCCGCGCTGGCGTCGGAGGGCATCCGCAGATCCCCTCTGGGTGAAACCGCCACAGACCCCACCTTGGGGCCGTCCGGCAGGCAGCTTCTCTTGAAGTGCTGGGCAAAAAATCTCTTATAAAAGACCTTCAGCCATTTCAGAATGGTTTCCTTCTCGTAGCTGCCCTCAAAGGAAAGGCAGGCCATACGATAAATCTTGGACGGGGAGCAGCCAAAGCGCAGCATATAATACAGGAAAAAGTCATGCAGCTCATAAGGTCCCACCAGATCCTCCGTCTTCTGAGAGATGGTGCCCTCCACCGGCGGCAGAAGCTCCGGGCTGACCGGCGTATCCAGCACATCCTCCAGCACAGATTTCAGCCGCTCCACACCGCAGGTATCAGCGTAATACTTCACCAGATGGCGCACCAGAGTCTTGGGAACCCCGGCGTTTACGCCGTACATGGACATGTGATCGCCGTTGTAGGTGGCCCAGCCCAGGGCCAGCTCGGACATGTCACCGGTGCCGATGACCATTCCGTTGTCCCGGTTAGCGATATCCATAAGGATCTGGGTCCGCTCTCTGGCCTGACCGTTCTCATAGGTCACGTTATGGTTATTTATATCCTGCCCGATATCCCTGAAATGCAGGGTTACGGATTCTTTGATGTCAATCTCCTCCAGCCTGGCTCCCAATACACCGGCCAGCGTACAGGCATTGTGATAGGTTCTGTCTGTGGTGCCAAAGCAGGGCATGGTCACACAGCGGATTCCCGCTCTGTCCAGTCCCTGTAAGTCGAAGGCTTTCACCGTCACCAGAAGCGCCAGGGTGGAATCCAGGCCGCCGCTTAAGCCGATCACCGCAGCCTGACAGCCCGTGTGCTCCAGTCTTTTTTTCAATCCGTGGGCCTGAATGGAAAGAATCTCCTCACAGCGCTCCGCCCTGTCCCTGTCATCCTCCGGCACGAAGGGTGTTCTGGCGAAGGTGCGCTGCAGCTTCACCTCCTGCTCCTTCAGCCGGAATGGCACATGCAGGTACATGGCATTATTTTCCTGTTTCTGGAAGGCAAACAGCTTCCTTCTGTCATGATTGAGCCTCTGCACATCCACATCCGCAAAAATCGTCTGCGCTCCGAACCGTTTTGACTGCGCCAGCACGACGCCGTTCTCGCAGACAATATTGTGTCCGCCAAAGACCAGATCCTGGGTGGACTCTCCCTCCCCTGCGCTGCAATAAACATACCCCACCACCAATCTGGCGGAAGTAGAGGTAACCAGATTCAGACGATATGCCGCCTTTCCCACCGTCTCATTGGAAGCCGACAGGTTGACAATCAGATTGGCTCCCGCCTGAGAGTGGCGCTGAGAGGGAGAGATGGGAACCCATAAATCCTCGCACAGCTCACAGGCCACCTGCAGTCCCGGCATATTTTCACAGGTAAAAATCAGATTGCAGCCAAAGGGCACCTGCCTGCCCTCAAAGCTGACATACTCCGGCGTCTCATTGCCGGAGGCAAAATTTCTGCCCTCATAGAACTCCGCATACATGGGCAGATTGCGCTTTGGCACCAGCCCCAGGAGCTTTCCGTCGCTGACCGCCGCCGCCACATTGTAAAGCCTTCCCTCTCTCTCAAAAGGAAGCCCGATAAAAAACAGCGCCCTGCTGCCGCCGGTGGCCGCAATGAACTCACGAAGCCCTTTCAGCGCCCCCTGCAGCAGGGTCTCCTGCTCAAACAAATCCTGACAGGTATAGCCTGTGATGCACAGCTCCGGCAGCACGATAATCCCGGCTCCCTGCCGGTACGCCTCCAACGCCTCCACAATGCTGTTTAAAGTATTATAGTCGGTGTCCGCCACCTTGATTTTCGGTGTCACCGCCGCCACCTTTACAAATCCGTCCTTCATGATTATTCCCGTTTCCATTCCCGGCACCGATCATTTGATAAACGAACAGTGCCCAATGTCCGTATTCTCACACGGTCCCTTGTATACTCTACTTTGCCTGCCTCAATAATTTCCTCAGTTCATCTGGTGTATACTCATAAGCGGTATTGCAGAAATGACATTTAATCTCCACCGGTTCTCCCTCGTCAATCATTTCCTGCAATTCCTTCCTCCCAACAGAAATCAGAACCTTATCTGTCTTCCCGCGTGAACAGTCACAGGAAAAGGATGCCGGTATGGTATCCGTAAACTCTACGTCAAACCCCTCCAGCACATACCGCAGAAGATCCTCCGGCGTCATTCCCTGATTCAAAAGCGCCGTCACAGAGCTGACCCTCTGCACATTCTGTTCCAGCTGCCCAATCACCTCCTCTGAGGCAAAAGGCATCAGCTGGACGATAAATCCTCCGGCCTGCGCCACAGTATAATCCCTGTCCACCAGCACACCAAGCCCCACACTGGAGGGTATCTGTTCGGATGCCGCAAAATAATATGTCAGATCCTCTCCGATCTCTCCGCTGACCAGCTCAATCTGCCCGTTATAAGGCTCTTTCATGCCCAGATCCTTGATCACATTCAGTATACCCTTTCCCACAGCCCGGGATACATCCAGCTTTCCCCTGGCATTCAGGGGCAGATCCACATAGGGATCCCCCACATACCCCTTCACATGTCCCAGAGAGTCCGCCGTCACGGTAAGACCTCTCAAAGGGCCGTCCGCCTGAATCTGAAGAGTCAGGATGTCCTTCTCCCCTTTCATGGAAACTCCCATCATCAGCGCGCCGCTCATCAACCTCCCCAGCGCCGCCGTGGCCACCGGCGTAGTCTCATGCCGCCGTCTTGCCTCCTCCACTGTCTCTCTCGTAGTGCAGGCAAAAGCTCTGATCTGCGCATTTGCCGCCGTAGCTCTCACAATATAATCCGTCATGAATATTCCTCCTCTGATAAAGAGATATCCTTGTCCTTCTCTCTGGCCGCCACAAAAATTCTCTCTGAAATCTCAGTGACTTCTCCCCCGGTATCGCCGTCAACGGCCTCAATAAACTCCAGCCCCGCCTCTTTCAGAAACCCTTTCATCTCCTCCAGCGTATACCCCCGCTGCACATGAGTCTCATCAAAGCGCCGGTACAGATCTCCCTCTTTCTGCTGATAAATCGTCAGATCATACTCGTTGGTATGCGTGTCAGGATCATAATAATTATCCCAGATAAAGCTGCAGTCCTCCCGGCTCTCCGCGATCACCGAATCCCCGATCTGCTCATATTTGTATACGGTATTGAAATCAAATAAAAACAGTCCCTTCGGGAATAAAAACATATCCACCTGCTTAAAACACTGGATAACATCCTCATCCTCCAGAAGATAATTGATGGAATCACAGACAGAATAAATGGTGCCGATGGTGCTGTACATGTCAAGCTCCCGCATATCCTGGCAAAAATACATGATATCCAGCCTCGAGGCTTCCTTTTTCTCCAGCGCCAAAAGCAGCATCTCGCTTGACAGATCGATGCCGATCATATCATACCCCCGCCTGGCCATCAGCTCCGTCAGCGTTCCGGTGCCGCAGCCTAAGTCCAGCACCAGATTTTTCTCACTTTCCAGAGCTTCCCTGAGCGTTTTCTGTTCATCATAAGCGATTTCCCGCTCACCTTCCCGGTCATTTTTTTCATCCCGGGCTTCCGGCGGTTTCTCTGCACCCTTTTCTCCGTCACTGACTTTAAAATGATCCTCCCGGCCATTCTGGCATTTTCCGGCTCCACCTTCGTCCGTCTTAGCATGAACCGGCCTGGAAACGCCGTATTTTTCAATATAATCCACAATACGCTGACACCACTCCTCGTAAGGAGTGGCGTCCATCAGTTCATCATATACTCCCGCAAAGCCGGTATAGCTTTCCATGGTTTCTCCCATCCGTTCTTCTCCTGCTCATGGGATCAGATACCCCACAGTAGTCTCGCCTGGTCATCTGATTGCCACAAAGTGAACTCCATTACCCAAACAGCCCGGTAATGGCGCTGAATAAACCCAGGCTGCCCACGCTCATAATCACACCGGCCAGCAACACGCCCAGCGTCACCGCCACCACACTGGACTTAAAATCCATATCCAGAAGACTGGCCGCCAGCGTCCCTGTCCAGGCGCCTGTGCCCGGCAGCGGAATCCCCACAAACAAAAGCAGCGCCACAAACAGGCTTCGCCCCACCTTCTCCTGCAGCTTTACGCCGCCCTTGTGCCCCTTCTCCAGGCAAAAAGTAAAGAATTTCCCGATCACCGGCTTATCCGCGCCCCATTCCAGCACCTTTCTGGCAAAAAAGAAAATAAACGGAACCGGGATCATATTGCCGATAATACAGACAATGTAGCTGGGAAGCAGAGGCAGCCCCATTCCCACTGCCACGGGAATAGCGCCCCTCAGTTCAATCAGCGGTACCATGGAAATCACAAAAATAATCAAATACTGTTTTAACATAATCTCTCCTGCTTATCATTTCTATTTCGGAAAATCCACCTGCGGTTTCGCAACGGATCCTTCCTTCTCATTGATCCGTGCTTCCATTCAGAATCTCCCGCAGCGCTTCCATCAACGCCTCCATCTGCTCCGGCGTCCCCACCGTAATGCGCAGATAATTGTCAATGCGCGGCTTTTTAAAATAGCGGACATATATATTCCGCTCCCGCAGCGCCATAAAAATCTGCTCCGCGTTCACCCTCCCATGGGTCGCAAAGATAAAGTTGGCCTTCGAATCCGGGAAAGAAAAGCCCAGCGCCGCCAGCTGCCTTTTGGACTTTTCCCTGGTCTCCACGATTTTGGCCGTGATCTCCCGAAAATAAGTCTCATCCTCCACAGCTGCCCTGCCCACAGCCAGACTCATGCGGCTCATGGTGTAGGAATTAAAGGAAAACTTAACGTCATTCAGATAGCCGATCAGCTTCCGGGAACCGATGGCAAAACCAATTCTGGCCCCGGCCATGGCCCGGGACTTGGAAAAGGTCTGCACCACCAGAAGATTTTCGTATTTGTCTACAAGCGGCAGAACGCTCTCTCCTCCGAAATCCACATATGCCTCGTCGATGATCACCACACTGTCCGGATTGGCCGCGATGATCTGTTCCAGATTTTCCACCCGCTCCAACAGCCCCGTGGGCGCATTGGGGTTGGGAATCACAATACCGCCGTTAGGCTGCATATAATCCTCCATACGAAGGGAGAAATCATCCCTCAAAGGGCAGGTCCGGTACGGAATCCGAAACAGCTCCGCCCACACATCATAAAAAGAATAGGTGATATCCGGGAAAAGGATCGGCCTCTCAGAGTTAAAAAACGTCAGAAACGCCATTGCCAGCACATCATCGCTGCCAACACCCACAAATACCTGTTCCGGTTCCACCCCATACCTGTCAGCCAGGGCCCTGACCAATTCCCCCGCGGTTGGATCCGAATACAGCCGCAGCTGCTTGGCCTCCAGACCCTTTAATGCCTCCGCCACCCGCGGAGAGGGGGGATAGGGGCACTCATTGGTATTCAATTTGATCATACCCGGCCGGTTGGGCTGCTCTCCCGGAACATAGGGCACCACTCTTCTGATATTCTGTTCAAAGCTCATCTTTTACCATTCCTTAAAAGAAAGATTTAAATCCGTACTGCCCTCAATGCCTGCCACCGTCCCATCGTGAGTGTACTGCCAGATGGAAAATTCATACGGGAAGCAGAGAATCTCATCACAATACGCAATCCAGCGGTCATACTGCGCCACCTGCTCTATGTCCAGAAGCAGCGTAAATGTTTCTACATTACCATAAATCATGGGAGTATAGCCGGCCTCCGCAATCCGTTCACAGAAAGCGATACAGATGGCAGTGCGCTCCTCCTGTGTCAGCGAATCCGCCCTGGCGCCCTCCACACCCACCTTCTCCACATCCATCACTATGGGCAGGGTAATGCAGTCATAACGGCTCACAGCCTCCAGCACAAAGTCCGCCTCCTCAATGGCTTCCTCCTCAGTGATCGCCTGACTGTAAAAATAGACTCCCACCGAGATTCCCTGAGCGGAAGCACCTTCCACATTAGTCTCGTAGGCTTCATCCTCCACCAGTGCGCCGCTGCCGTAGCCCCGGATTCCCACACGGATAAAGGCGTACTCCACACCGTCCGCAGCCACCTGCTCCCAGTCAATCTCCTCCTGGAATCTGGAAACATCGATTCCCTTATTAGAGGTCACCTCCCCGTTCTCTACGTACTGAAACTCTCCGGTCTCCAGCACCTGAAGATTATCCTGAGAAAAAGTACTCTTCGCCACACTGTCCGAAACCGGCACAAAGACAATATCTCCGTCGGTGGCCACCAGGATCTCATCGGTGTCCGCGTATACACGACGCAGTGCGCCGGTAGTGCTGTACCCTGATTCGATCATTTCCTGAATCTCATCCAGCAGCTCCTGCCGCCCCTCTTCCTTCGCGGCCAGAAGATCTTCGTATGTATAGCTGTCGACCACTTCCGCATCGGCCTCCACCACTTCTTCCTCTTCACCGCTGCCCTTTATCCAGGACAGACAGGTCAGACCTGCGCACACGACCACCACCAGCACAATGATCACCGATAGGGCAATCAGCAGGCCGTTTTTTGCTGTTTTATTCACATTAAAATCCTCCTTTGCAGGGTTTATCTATTGTAATTTCATCTTGCCGTGCCTGTTTCTTCCACCGTGCAGATGCCATCTACCGTACAGGTTCCATTCGCCGTACAGATGCGCCCCTTCGGTGCCGCACTGTCCTGGCATTCGCCCTATGTCATGAGAAACGCAACAGGGCTCTTACATGCAAGCATGACGATCCCTGTTGCGTTTCTCATGCCGCACGGCTCATTACTTACGCTCACATTATACAAAAGCAATTCCGGCAGGTCAAGTGAAAACCGCCCCTTACAGGCAGACTTTAAGAAACCTTAAGAAATGAATCTGATTTGCGCAAAAAGGGAAAGCACTTCCGTTTCAGCCAGCAGGAACACTGTATGGTGGAATGGGAAAGCCCATGCCCTCAAAGAAGAAGAGATGTTCATCAATCTGGCGGAAGGGATTTTTTTCTGGGAAGAAATAGCTCCGGGAGAATGACAGAGAGGGCAGAACAGGAAAATTTAGCTTTGCAAAACTGAATTCGGTTGAAAAATGTCGAGGCTTGTGATATATTGGGTGAAAATTTACTTAAAAAGGAGGTCTCGTATGCCCACTTCAAGTATCACTCATAATTTCGTTATATCCGATCCAGCGGCAGTGGAACGGTTTGCCAATGCACTTGAAGAATCTGCAAAAGATAAAGAACGGTATCCATTCCAACCTGTTAAAAATGCGGTATTTCTGACCGATCCGGAGGAAATAGCAGCTCTTATGGAAAGAAGGAAAAGGGCAAAAGAAGAAAGGAAACGGGCGAATGAACAGGGCTGATAAAGTTTCAGTTGTCAACATTCGCGAATTAATTACAAATGACAGCTTAAAACCCGGAGAGAAAACTTTACCAGAAATCCTTTCCGGGTTTTCCTGTCCCCAAAATCCGGATGTTGAGCATTTTCTTAAGAAAAATGCCATTGAGTTTACAAAGAAAAATCAATCCGTTACATACATGATTCTGAATTTTGAGAACGGTGATCTGCTTGGATATTTTACTTTGGCGATGAAACCATTAACAATACGGGGAGACCTGATTAGTAATACTGGCAAGAAAAAACTGGCACGAATCAGCAAAGTGGATGAACAGTTGAATACTTATACGATGGCTGCTTACTTAATCGCACAGCTCAGTAAAAACTTTGCGGGGGAAGCATCCAGCCAGATTACAGGAAAGGATATTCTTGATTTAGCCATTGAAAGACTCCTGCAAGCGCAATATTTATGCGGAGGAGTAGTTACTTTCCTGGAAGCCAATAATGAAGAGAAGCTTTTGTCCTTTTATGATCAAAATCTCTTCAGAAGGTTTGATTCCCGGCATAAAGCATTAGCTGACGGAGAACAGCACGAATATGTGCAGCTTATGAGGCTGTTTTAATGTGATTCAAGAATTGATTTTTCGCCCTTCCGCGACTATAATGAAAAAACAAAAGCCGATGACCTTCAGGCAGGAATAAATTCAGAGAAAGAAGGAATAAGAAGATGACAGTGTACGAAGCAGTGAAGGAAAGACACACCATCCGTAAATTCAAACCAGAGCAGGTCGCCCAGGCGGATCTGCTGCAGATCATAGACTGCGCCCGCCTGGCTCCCTACGGAGCCAACGCGCAGCCCCTCAAATACGCCATTGTGACTGACGAAGAGACCCGGAGAAGCCTGTATCCTATGATCAAATACGCAGGATTTCTGAAGGACTGGGATCCCTCCTTTGAGGAATGTCCGACCGCGTTTATCGTGATCTGCAACGATACCTCCATCAAACCCACCAGCAGAAGCGAGTGCGACAGCGGCCTGGCAATGGCCAGTATGTGCCTGGAGGCACAGGAGCTGGGCTATGGCAGCGTATGCCTGGGTGCCATCAACCGTCCGGAGATCAAAAAGGTTCTGGGACTGGCCGAGCAGTATGACGTTACCTATCTGCTGGGAATCGGCCGCCCGGCACAGACAGGGGAAGCCTTTGACTATACCGGAGATCTGAAATATTATTTTGATGAAAATGGCAATGTGCATGTACCCAAGAGGACAATGGAAGAGGTTCTGATCAAAATCTGAGGGAATCAAAAAGGAACAGTCAGCCTGTTCCTTTTTGATTTATGGGAAATTACGATTTTTAACTATCAGAATCAGCGGTCCTCATCCTTCCACTTTTTCTGCACCAGATAACAGGGAAGGCTGACCAGCACAATGCCGCCGATCAGGTTGCCGATGGTCACGGGAATGAAATTATTCAGACTGTTTAAGACCGTCAGGCTGCTGATCTGCTCGGCAGTCAGGCCGTAGGCCGTTTGCGCCAGAGAGACATAGGTAGGGTTAGAGGCCGCCATGATGCCGATGGGAATGTAAAACATATTGGCGACGCAGTGCTCAAAACCGCAGATCACGAAGCCAAAGATGGGGAAAAAGGCGGAAAACAGCTTCCCGATGGCGTCCGTGGCGGAAGCCGCCATCAGAATGGCCACACAGACCAGCACGTTGCAGAGAATGCCAGAAGTCAGTGCTTTTACAGGTGTAATAGAGACCTTGGACACTGCAAGCTTGATGGCATAAGCCCCCAATAAGTCGCTGCCCAGATCCAGATTGCCGCTGAAATAAAGCAGCGCGTCAATCAGAAGAGAGCCCACCAGATTGCTGAAATAAACCACCGTCAGGTTGCGGATCAGCTGTTTGACATTAATCTTCTTTTCCAGGACCGCAATCTCAATCAGGCAATTGCCTGTGAAAAGCTCCGCTCCGCCGAACACGGTCATCATCAGCCCCACAGGAAATACCACGCCGGTGACAAGCCGCTGAATTCCTGTATTATCGATGCCAAAAGCCGCTGTGCTGCTGGCCGCACCTCCCAAAGCAATGAACGCGCCGGCCAGCATCCCCAGCACAATCATCCTGCGCAGGGAAAGGCTGGCTTTTGTCTGAGCAGCTTTGACATTAATCTCAATTCCTTCTGCAGCTCCATGAAAATTATCCATTATGTATTTCTCCTCGTCTTCATAAGATTTCCGGTGAAAGCACAGCCGACAGGCACAACAGGCTTTCACATGCTCAGATTATAACTTCTTTACTATGAAACAATTACTATAACTTAGCCAAAAAGCGCAGACTTCCCCCTCAA
>JAJPYH010000026.1 GCA_021205045.1 Lachnospiraceae bacterium
GTATAGCACAAAAGCCATTATTTGGCCAGTTATTTATTTTATGTTATACTAGATAAGCTATATTGGAATTTTATGCTTGTGGTGTCTGCCTGAAAGAGCAAAAGGGCAGGCCAAAAGAAAGAACGGGGTGATTGTCAATGGAAAAAAACAGAATACGTCCGCTTGCAACCGGCAAGAACATGCGTATGAGTTATTCAAGACAAAAAGAAGTTTTGGAGATGCCTGATCTGATCGAAGTGCAGAAGGATTCCTATAATTGGTTTTTGACGGAAGGGCTGAAGGAGGTATTTGACGATATCTCTCCAATCACCAATTATGACGATTCTCTGAGCCTTGAATTTGTTGACTTTGAATTATGCGAATCTGAGAAGAAGTACACCATCGAGGAGTGCAAGGAAAGAGACGCGACCTATGCCGCTCCCCTGAAGGTAAAAGTGCGCCTGCACAATAACGCAAAGCCGGAGGCTGGCTTTGCAGAACATGAGATTTTTATGGGCGATATGCCGCTGATGACCAAAACGGGTACCTTTGTCATCAATGGCGCGGAGCGTGTCATTGTCAGTCAGCTGGTTCGTTCCCCCGGTATTTATTATACAATCAGCCATGATAAGCTTGGCAAAACGCTGTATTCCTGTCAGGTGATTCCCAATCGCGGCGCCTGGCTGGAGTATGAGACGGATTCCAATGATGTTTTTTACGTGCGCGTGGACAGGACGAGAAAGGTGCCGATTACTGTGCTTATTCGCGCCCTGGGTGTGGGCACCAATGAGGAGATTCTGGATATTTTTGGCGACGAGCCCAAGATTCTGGCCAGCTTTGGCAAGGACAGCGCCACCAATTATCAGGAAGGTCTGCTGGAGCTGTACAAAAAGATCCGTCCCGGTGAGCCGTTAACTGTAGAGAGCGCTGAGGGATTGATCACCAACATGTTTTTTGATCCCAAGCGCTATGATCTGGCGAAAGTGGGACGGTATAAATATAATAAAAAATTGTCTTTCCGCAATCGGCTGACTGGTCAGGTACTCAGCGAAGATGTGGCAGATCCCTCCACGGGAGAGATTCTGGCGGCTGCGGGCACAACGGTCACAAGAGAGCTGGCGGATCAGATCCAGAACGCCGCTGTTCCCTATGTTTATGTGCAGACAGAAGAGAGAAACGTGAAGGTCCTCTCCAATATGATGGTGGACATCAATGCATGGGTAGACTGTGACGCGAAGGCTCTTGGCATTAAGGAAAAAGTTTATTATCCCGTGCTTGCCCAGATTCTGGAGGAAAATGAAGATGATTCCGAGGCGCTGGCTGAGGCCATTCAGAGGAACATCAGCGAGCTGGTTCCCAAGCACGTGACCAAGGAAGATATTTTTGCTTCTATTAATTATAACATGCATCTGGAGTATGGTGTGGGCAATGACGATGACATTGACCATCTGGGCAATCGCCGTATCCGCGCGGTAGGTGAGCTTTTGCAGAATCAGTACCGTATCGGTCTTTCCCGTATGGAGAGAGTGGTTCGTGAGAGGATGACCACCCATGATGCTGCGGAAGTGACGCCTCAGTCTCTGATCAATATCAAGCCGGTGACCGCTGCGGTGAAGGAATTCTTTGGCTCCTCCCAGCTGTCCCAGTTTATGGATCAGAACAACCCGCTGGGCGAGCTGACTCATAAGAGACGTCTTTCCGCCCTTGGCCCAGGCGGACTTTCCCGTGACCGCGCCGGATTTGAGGTGCGTGACGTACACTATTCTCACTATGGCAGAATGTGCCCCATTGAGACCCCTGAAGGTCCCAACATCGGCCTGATCAACTCCCTGGCCAGTTATGCGAGAATCAATGAATACGGCTTTATCGAGGCGCCCTATCGCAAGATTGATAAGAGCGATCCGAAGAACCCGAGAGTTACCGAAGAGGTGGTCTATATGACTGCTGATGAAGAGGACAATTACCATGTGGCGCAGGCCAATGAGGCACTGGATGAGGAAGGGCACTTTGTCAGGAACAGTGTATCCGGCCGTTTCCGCGAGGAGACCCAGGAGTATCCCAAGACCATGTTTGATTACATGGATGTGTCTCCGAGAATGGTGTTCTCTGTAGCTACAGCGCTGATACCGTTCCTTCAGAATGACGATGCGAACCGGGCTCTGATGGGCTCCAACATGCAGCGTCAGGCCGTTCCCCTTCTGTTTACGGAGGCGCCTGTGGTAGGCACCGGTATTGAGCGGAAGGCAGCCGTGGACTCCGGCGTATGTGTTGTCGCGGAGAAAAATGGTACCATCGACTATGTTTCTTCAGATTTAATCAAAATGACTGCGGACGACGGCGAGCATCTGGAGTACCACCTGGCCAAATTTGTCCGTTCCAACCAGTCCAACTGCTATAATCAGAAGCCTATTGTCTTTAAGGGCGACAGAGTGGCCGCAGGCCAGGTCATCGCGGACGGCGCGTCCACTGATGAAGGAGAGCTTGCTCTTGGCAAGAACCCGCTGATCGGTTTCATGAACTGGGAGGGCTACAACTTTGAGGATGCTGTGCTTCTGAGCGAGCGTCTGGTGCAGGAGGATGTTTATACCTCTGTCCATATTGAGGAATATGAGACGGAAGCCCGTGATACCAAGCTTGGGCCGGAGGAGATCACAAGAGATGTTCCCGGTGTTGGTGAGGATGCGCTGAAAAACCTGGACGAGAGAGGCATCATCCGCATTGGCGCGGAGGTCCGTACCGGTGATATCCTGGTGGGCAAGGTCACGCCCAAGGGCGAAACGGAGCTGACCGCTGAAGAGAGACTGCTGCGGGCGATCTTCGGCGAGAAGGCCAGAGAAGTGCGCGATACTTCCTTAAAGGTGCCCCACGGCGAGTACGGCATCGTCGTGGACGCCAAGGTATTTACCAGAGAGAACAGCGACGAATTAAAACCGGGCGTCAATATGTCCGTCCGTATTTATATCGCTCAGAAGAGAAAAATTTCTGTGGGTGACAAGATGGCCGGCCGTCACGGCAACAAGGGTGTGGTTTCCCGTGTGCTGCCGGTGGAGGATATGCCCTATCTGCCCAACGGACGTCCGCTGGACATTGCGCTGAATCCGCTTGGCGTTCCTTCCCGTATGAATATCGGTCAGGTGCTGGAAATTCACCTTTCTCTGGCAGCGAAGGCTCTTGGCTTTAATGTGGCCACTCCGATTTTTGACGGCGCCAAAGAGGATGATATCATGGATACCCTGGATCTGGCTAATGATTATGTGAACCTGACCTGGGAGGAATTTGAGACAAAGCATAAGGAAGAGCTCCTTCCGGAGGTGCTTCAGTATCTGTCTGACAACAGAGACCACAGGAAAGAATGGAAGGGTGTGCCGATTTCCAGAGACGGCAAGGTCAGACTGCGCGACGGACGCACCGGAGAGTATTTTGACAGCCCTGTGACGATCGGACACATGCATTATCTGAAGCTCCATCATCTGGTGGACGACAAGATCCATGCGCGTTCCACCGGCCCCTATTCTCTTGTGACGCAGCAGCCTCTGGGCGGCAAGGCTCAGTTCGGCGGACAGCGTTTCGGAGAGATGGAAGTGTGGGCCCTGGAGGCTTATGGTGCCGCTTACACCCTGCAGGAGATCCTGACGGTGAAATCCGACGATGTGGTGGGTCGTGTCAGAACCTATGAGGCCATCATCAAGGGTGAAAATGTACCGGAGCCGGGCATTCCGGAATCCTTTAAGGTACTGCTCAAGGAGCTGCAGGCGCTTGCACTGGATGTGAAGGTGCTGCGCGATGATGACACTGAAGTGGAAATCAAGGAAAATATAGATTACGGCGATACGGACTACCGTTTTGAGATGGAAGGCAGGAGAAGCGATTATGGCTCCGAAGAAAAAGCCCTCGTATCCAGCGGCCATCAGATTCAGGAATTTGACGACAGCGGTGAGATTGTAGAAGCCGAAGCGGATTATGATGATTCTGAGGAATATGATGATTCATCAGATATCGATATGGATTATGATGAAGAATAATGAAAAGCCATATTTCAGAAGGGAGTGTCAAAATGCCAGAAACAAAAAACGAAGTTTATCAGCCGATGACATTCGATGCGATAAAGATCGGCCTTGCCTCTCCGGAGCAGATACTGAAATGGTCCAGGGGCGAGGTTACGAAGCCTGAGACTATCAACTACAGGACATTAAAGCCGGAGCGTGACGGCCTGTTCTGTGAAAAGATTTTCGGCCCCAGCAAGGACTGGGAGTGCCACTGCGGCAAATACAAAAAAATCCGCTATAAGGGTGTGGTGTGCGACCGCTGCGGTGTGGAGGTGACCAAATCCAGTGTCAGAAGAGAGCGCATGGGTCACATTAAACTGGCGGCGCCGGTATCTCATATCTGGTATTTCAAGGCCATTCCGTCCCGTATGGGAACCATGCTGGACATTACGCCGAAGGCACTGGAAAAGGTGCTGTATTTTGCAAGTTATATTGTCCTGGATAAGGGCGAATCCAACCTGGAAGAGAAGCAGGTGCTCTCCGAGCGGGAGTACCAGGACGCCCGGGACACATGGGGCAATAAATTTCGTGTCGGAATGGGCGCGGAGGCTATTAAGGAGCTGCTGACCCGAATTGACGTGGAAAAGGAAGCGGACGAGTTGAAGGCGGAGCTGGAGACAGCTACCGGCCAGAAGCGGGCCAAGCTGATTAAGAGAATTGAGGTGATGGAGGCCTTCCGCGAGAGCGGGAACCGTCCGGAGTGGATGATTCTGGATGTGATTCCTGTGATTCCGCCGGATCTGCGGCCCATGGTACAGCTGGACGGCGGCAGATTTGCCACCTCCGATCTGAACGATCTGTACCGCCGCATCATCAACAGAAATAACCGCCTGGCAAGGCTTCTGGAGCTGGGCGCTCCTGACATTATTGTCAGAAATGAGAAGCGTATGTTGCAGGAGGCGGTGGATGCTCTGATTGACAACGGCAGACGCGGAAGAGCGATGACCGGCCCCGGCAACAGGGCGCTGAAATCCCTGTCCGACATGTTAAAGGGTAAGAGCGGACGTTTCCGTCAGAACCTGTTGGGCAAGCGTGTGGACTATTCCGGCCGAAGCGTTATCGTGGTAGGCCCTGAACTGAAGATTTATCAGTGCGGTCTTCCCAAGGAGATGGCTCTGGAGCTGTTCAAGCCCTTTGTGATGAAGGAGCTGGCTTCCAGAGGCATCAGTCTGAATGTGAAGAACGCCAAGAAATTAGTAGAAAAAATGGATACCCAGGTATGGGATGTGCTGGAGGATGTGATCAAGGAGCATCCTGTGATGCTCAACCGTGCCCCTACACTTCACAGACTTGGCATTCAGGCATTTGAACCTATTCTGGTGGAGGGCAAGGCCATCAAGCTGAATCCGCTGGTGTGTACTGCTTTTAACGCTGACTTTGACGGCGACCAGATGGCTGTTCATCTTCCTTTAAGCGTGGAGGCGCAGGCGGAGTGCCGTTTCCTGCTGCTTTCACCCAATAACCTCTTAAAGCCTTCTAACGGCGGCCCTGTGGCTGTGCCCTATCAGGACATGGTGCTGGGAATTTACTATCTGACTCAGGAGAGAGAGGGAGTCAAGGGAGAGGGCAAGGCCTTCAAGAGCTTAAATGAAGCCATCCTGGCTTATGAGAATGATGTCATTACGCTGCATTCCAAAATCCGGGTGCGCGTAAGCAAAGAGATCAATGGCGAGACTGTGACGGGTACAATCAACTGCACCCTGGGGCGCCTGCTCTTCAATGAGATTATTCCTCAGGATCTGGGCTTTGTGGACAGAAGCATTCCGGGCAATGAGCTGCTGCCGGAAATTGATTTCCTGGTAAATAAAAAGGGGGTTAAGCAGATTATTGAGAAGGTCATCAATATCCACGGTGCCTCCAGAACCGCGGAAGTGCTTGATGATATCAAGGCGATCGGTTACAAGTATTCCACCAAGGCGTCTCTGACAGTGTCCATTTCTGATATGACAGTGCCGGCAGAGAAACCGCAGATGCTTGCCGAAGCACAGGATACGGTGGAAAAGATCTCCAGAAACTACAGGCGTGGCCTGATTACAGAGGAAGAGCGCTATCGCGCGGTGGTGGAAACCTGGACGGAGACAGATAAAAAGCTGACAGATACCCTGATCAGCGGTCTGGACAAATACAACCATATTTTCATGATGGCGGACTCAGGCGCCCGTGGTTCCAACCAGCAGATCAAACAGCTGGCCGGTATGCGCGGGCTGATGGCGGACACCACAGGACGTACCATCGAGCTGCCCATCAAGTCCTCCTTCCGTGAAGGTCTGGATGTGCTGGAGTATTTCATGTCGGCGCACGGATCCAGAAAGGGAATGTCCGATACCGCGCTGCGAACAGCGGACTCCGGATACCTGACCAGACGAATGGTTGACGTTTCCCAGGAACTGATCATCAGGGAAGTGGACTGCTCTGAAGGAAAGGACGAGATCCCGGGGATGGATGTTTCCGCTTTCATGGACGGCAAGGAGACCATCGAGGGATTAAAGGATCGTATTGTTGGCAGGACTTCCTGCGAAGATATTACCGATGCAGAAGGCAATATTCTGGTAAAGAAAAATCACATGATCACCCCGGCCAGGGCGGAGAAAATCCTCTCTGTGGGTGTGGACAAAAACGGAGGACCGGTCAAGTCTGTAAAGATCCGCACTATCCTGACCTGCCGTTCCCATGTGGGTATCTGCGCCAAGTGCTACGGCGCCAACATGGCTACAGGTGAGCCGGTGCAGGTGGGTGAGGCCGTGGGTATCATCGCGGCCCAGTCCATTGGCGAGCCGGGTACGCAGCTGACTATGAGAACCTTCCACTCCGGCGGTGTGGCCGGTGACGATATCACTCAGGGTCTTCCCCGTGTAGAGGAGCTGTTTGAGGCCAGGAAACCGAAAGGTCTGGCAATTATTGCTGAGATCGGCGGTGTGGCTACCATCAGAGACACCAAGAAGAAACGGGAAATTGAGGTGGCAGATCCGCAGAGCGGCGAGAGAAAGACTTACCTTATTCCGTATGGCTCACGAATCAAGGTGACCGACGGTCAGACGCTGGAGGCCGGCGATGAGCTGACAGAGGGTAGTGTGAATCCCCATGATCTGTTAAAGATCAAGGGAATCCGCGCGGTACAGGATTACATGATCCGCGAGGTACAGCGTGTATATCGTCTGCAGGGTGTGGATATCGCTGACAAGCATATCGAAGTGATCGTGCGCCAGATGTTAAAGAAGGTCCGTATTGAGAACAGCGGTGATACCAAATATCTGCCGGGCAGCCTGATTGATGTGCTGGATTACGAGGAACTCAATGAGCAGCTGATTGCCGAGGGCAAGACACCCATGGACGGCAAGCAGGTTATGCTGGGCATCACCAAGGCGGCTCTTGCCACCGACTCCTTCCTGTCCGCGGCTTCTTTCCAGGAAACCACCAAGGTGCTGACTGACGCGGCTATCAAGGGCAAGAAGGATCCGCTGATTGGTCTGAAGGAAAACGTGCTGATTGGCAAGCTGATTCCTGCGGGTACAGGTATGAAGCGGTATCGCAATATCGAACTGAGTACAGATGTGGCGGAGCAGATCTCTTATGATGAAGAGATCGAGTTCACGGAGGATGAGGACGAGGACATCACGCAGGAGCCTGAGAATCTGGAAATCGATGAGGAGGAAGACTTCTCTGAAGAAGGCTTTGACCAGGAAGATGCCGATGAGGATGGTTTCGGGGATGCCGATGAGGAAATCGACGAAATGTCTGATGAGGAAACGGATCCGGAATAGAATAGCGGTCGGGTAACGCCGGAAGGCCGGCTGAGTGTCAATAGCAGGTCAATAGTAAGTAAATTAATGCATTTTGGGCATTGACAATAAAATATGTCAAACGTATAATGACAACTGTATGCGGTATTTTGCGCAGGTGCATAATTTCTATGCGCCTGGCACAAAATACCAGAGTACAGTTTTTTCTTGAGGCTGCTGAAAAGGAGCCCCATCAAATCTATAGAAAGGAAAAGGTGAAACGGAATGCCAACATTCAACCAGTTAGTAAGAAAGGGACGTCAGACTACTGTCAAGAAGTCCACAGCCCCCGCCCTGTTAAAGAGCTACAATTCCCTTCACAAGAAGTCCATTGATTCCAGCTCTCCGCAGAAGCGCGGTGTCTGCACCTCCGTGAAGACGACGACCCCGAAGAAACCTAACTCCGCTCTCAGAAAGATCGCCAGAGTACGTCTTTCCAACGGCATCGAAGTGACAAGCTACATCCCGGGCGAGGGTCACAACCTGCAGGAGCACAGCGTAGTGCTGATTCGCGGCGGCAGGGTAAAGGATCTTCCCGGTACCAGATACCATATCATCAGAGGTACCCTGGATACCGCCGGCGTTGCCAACAGGAAGCAGGCTCGTTCCAAGTATGGCGCTAAGAGACCGAAGGCTGCCAAGAAGTAATTGCCGCAGCCACAGAAGTCAGGTTTTCAGGCCGCAGGGCCAAGTACCACATAACTGAAACTAATTACTAGTGTTGGTAGTTCTGCACAGACGGTTTGTCTGTGACCTTATAACGGATATACCGCACGAACACATGGAATGGTCAGGGAAAGGAGCGTATGGCGCATGGCTTTATGTGCCGTGCATCGCGTCGCCTGTATCATTCAATTAGCAGACAATGTGAGTACCGATGATTTATTTTCATTAAATAAGGAGGGAAGAACCGTGCCACGTAAAGGACATGTTCAGAAAAGAGACGTTCTGGCGGATCCCATGTACAACAGCAAGGTCGTCACAAAGCTGATCAACAATATCATGCTGGACGGCAAGAAGGGCGTAGCCCAGAGGATTGTATATGGTGCGTTTGCCAGAGTGGAAGCAAAGACCGGCAAACCGGCGTTGGAAGTGTTCGAGGAAGCAATGAACAATATCATGCCGGTGCTTGAGGTAAAAGCGAGACGTATCGGCGGCGCGACCTATCAGGTGCCCATTGAGGTGCGTCCTGACAGGAGACAGGCGCTGGGTCTCCGCTGGCTCACCGCGTTTTCACGCAAGAGAGGCGAGAAGACGATGGAAGAGAGACTGGCAAACGAGATCATGGATGCGGCGAATAATACTGGTGCATCAGTAAAGAGAAAAGAAGAAATGCACAGAATGGCAGAGGCCAACAAGGCGTTTGCGCATTATCGTTTTTAATTATACACAGAACAGGATGTGTGTAACAACAGGAGGAGATAACCTTGGCTGGAAGAGAATATCCGCTTGAGAGAACACGTAACATCGGTATCATGGCTCATATTGACGCAGGTAAGACAACGGCGACAGAGCGTATCCTTTATTATACCGGTGTGAATTACAAGATCGGTGATACTCATGAGGGTACTGCTACTATGGACTGGATGGCTCAGGAGCAGGAAAGAGGTATTACCATTACATCCGCGGCTACTACCTGTCACTGGACTCTGCAGGCATATGGGAAGACCATACCGGATGCCCTGGAGCACCGTATCAATATTATTGATACCCCAGGTCACGTTGACTTTACAGTAGAGGTGGAGCGTTCCCTGCGAGTGCTGGACGGCGCTGTTGGTGTCTTCTGCGCGAAGGGCGGTGTGGAACCGCAGTCTGAGAATGTATGGAGACAGGCTGACACCTACAATGTGCCCCGTATGGCCTTCATCAACAAGATGGATATCATGGGCGCCAACTTTTACGGTGCAGTGGAACAGATTAAGACAAGGCTGGGCAAGAATGCAATCTGCATTCAGCTGCCTATCGGCAAAGAGGACGAGTTCAAGGGCATTATTGACTTGTTCGAGATGAAAGCCTATATTTACAATGACGAAAAGGGTGAGGATATTTCCGTCATCGATATTCCGGAGGATATGAAGGAAGACGCCGAGCTGTATCATACCGAGCTGGTGGAGAAAATCTGCGAGCTGGATGATGATCTGATGATGGCTTATCTGGACGGTGAGGAGCCCACCAATGAGCAGATGAAGGCGACCCTGAGAAAGGCAACCTGCGAATGTGCAGCCGTTCCGGTATGCTGCGGCAGCGCTTACAGGAATAAGGGTATTCAGAAGCTCCTTGACGCAATTCTGGAGTATATGCCCTCCCCGCTGGACATCCCCGCCATCAAGGGTGTGGATCTGGAAGGCAATGAGGTGGAGAAGCATTCCTCTGACAGTGAGCCGTTTGCGGCCCTGGCGTTCAAGATCATGACAGATCCTTTCGTCGGTAAGCTGGCTTATTTCAGAGTATATTCCGGTACTATTAATTCCGGATCTTATATTCTGAATGCTACAAAGAATAAGAAAGAGCGTGTGGGGCGTCTGCTCCAGATGCACGCCAACAAGAGAATGGAGCTTGAGAAGGTGTATTCCGGAGATATCGCGGCAGCGGTGGGCTTCAAGTTCACCACAACTGGCGATACCATCTGCGATGAACAGCATCCGGTCATCCTGGAGTCCATGGAGTTCCCGGATCCCGTAATTGAGCTGGCCATTGAGCCTAAGACCAAGGCCGGTCAGACCAAGATGGGCGAGGCGTTAGCAAAGCTTGCAGAGGAGGATCCCACTTTCCGTGCGCACACAAATCCGGAGACCGGACAGACCATCATTGCCGGTATGGGTGAGCTTCATCTGGAAATTATTGTTGACAGACTGCTTCGTGAGTTCAAGGTAGAGGCGAATGTAGGCGCTCCTCAGGTTGCTTATAAGGAGACCATTGCCAAACCGATCGATCAGGAGTATAAGCATGTCAAGCAGACCGGTGGTTCCGGTCAGTACGGACATTGTAAGGTACACTTCACCCCCATGGATCCCAACGGCGAGGAGACCTTCAAGTTTACCTCATCTGTGGTCGGCGGCGCTATTCCGAAGGAATACATTCCGGCAGTCGGAAAGGGTATTGAGGAAGCGACTCACACCGGTATCCTGGGCGGTTATCCCGTAATTGGCCTGGCGGCGGATGTCTATGACGGTTCCTACCATGAGGTAGACTCCTCAGAAATGGCATTCAAGGTAGCAGGGTCCATGTGCTGTAAGGAAGCCTTAAAGAAAGCAGGAGCTGTTCTGCTTGAGCCTATCATGAGAGTGGAAGTAACCATGCCTGAGGAGTATATGGGAGATGTCATCGGTGATATCAATTCCCGCAGAGGCCGTATTGAGGGTATGGACGACATCGGCGGAGGCAAGATGGTGAGAGGCTATGTGCCGCTTGCTGAGATGTTTGGGTACTCCACTGACCTGCGATCCAAGACTCAGGGCCGCGGCAATTATTCCATGTTCTTTGAGAAATACGAACCCGTACCGAAGAATATCGCGGACAAGGTTCTGGCAGCAAAGACAAAATAAATGCGGTTGCCGGCACCGGATTACGCACATTTTGCGAAGAACCCCGGCGGCTGCATGAATAGCAACAAGAATCAAAAATTTGCTTGAAAATATTGGCGTTATCGCATATAATCAAGCGTAGCACTGTTTTCAAATATTTTATTATTTTTCAGGAGGATTTCAAAAAATGGCAAAGGCTAAATTTGAAAGAACTAAGTCGCATTGCAACATTGGTACAATCGGCCACGTAGACCATGGTAAGACCACTCTGACCGCGGCAATTACCAAGGTGCTCTCTCAGAGAGTTGCCGGCAATTCCTATACAGAGTTCGATAAGATCGATAAGGCTCCCGAAGAGAGAGAGCGTGGTATCACCATTTCTACCGCACATGTAGAGTATTCTACCGCAAACCGTCACTATGCACACGTTGACTGCCCCGGCCACGCTGACTATATCAAGAACATGATCACCGGCGCTG
>JAJPYH010000303.1 GCA_021205045.1 Lachnospiraceae bacterium
ACTATGACGCCGGCGCAAAGATGTTGGGCTGTGCGCTCTGCAGCGCGCTGATGACCGTGATTGTGGGATATCTGGCAGCCATGATTGCGTCTGATTTTTCCTTTGACGTTCGTGCGAAGGTATTCCGGAAGGTTGCCGCGATGGGAAGCGGGGAAATTAAAAAGTTTTCCACTGCCAGCCTGATCACCCGTACCACCAATGATATCACACAGATTCAGATGATCATCGCCATGGGCCTGCAGATGATGCTGCGCGCCCCGATCATGGCTGTCTGGGCGATCATCAAGATTGTGGGAAAGAGCTGGCAGCTGTCCACGGTGGTGGCCGCGGCGGTCGTCATCATCGTCGGCTCGATGATTGTCCTGTTGGGCATCATGATTCCGAAATTCCGCATCGTCCAGAAGCAGATCGATGACGTGAACCGGATCACAGAGGAAAATTTAAACGGCATCCGTGTCGTCCGCGCTTTCAACGCGGAAAAATATCAGGAGGATAAATTTGAGAAGGCCAATACCAGCCTGATGAAGACGCAGCTGTTTACCGGCCGCGGGATGGCGGTTCTTTCCCCGATTATGATGTTTGTACAGAGCTGCGTCAGCGTTGGGGTCTATTATGTAGGAGCCTGGCTGATCAACAACATTGAAGTACCTCTTACCGGGACGGCGGCGGAAATCGCGGCGGCGATCTCAGACCGTTCTCTAATGCTGGGCGATGTGGTTTCCTTCAGTTCCTATGGACTCTATGTCATTATGTCCTTTGTCATGCTGCTGATGATCTTCATGATGCTGCCCCGCGCGCAGGTTTCCGCAGCCCGTATCAATGAAGTAATCGACAGTGATATCGCTGTCAGGGAAGGGTCGGAAACAACTTCTGAAAAATCCGGCTGCATCGAATTTAAGGACGTGTCGTTCCGTTATCCGGACGCTTCTGAGGACTGCCTGAAGCATATTTCCTTCTCGGCTAAGAAGGGAGAGACAGTTGCTTTCATCGGCGCAACCGGATCCGGAAAATCCACGCTGGCCGGACTGGCTGCCAGGTTGTATGACGTTACGTCAGGCACAGTTCTGCTGGACGGCAAGGACGTCTCAACCTATAGCTTTGAAACCCTTTACAGTAAGATCGGATATATTCCACAGAAAACGACGCTGTTCGCGGATACTGTGAAGGATAATGTCAAATTCGGAAAAGGAAAGCAGAAAGCGACCGACGCTGATGTGGAAGAGGCACTGGATATCGCGCAGGCTACGGATTTTGTAAAGAGCATGCCTATTATGAATGCATTGTTACTAAAGTAACAGTCGAAAAATGGACACAGGTCAGCACAAATCTGAAAAAGTATGATCCGGTAGAAATCATTTATGGCGCTACGCTGGATGGCAACAGCCAGAGTTATAATCTGTCCGGCGGCGATGTAACCATAAACACCGGCAGCTATGGTACTGCAGCAAACACCAGAATCATCTGGACGAGTGGTACACTGACACTGAAGGGGAGCAATGACAGCTCCGCATCGACAAAGAGTCTTTCCATAGCAAATAAAAGCAATTATACGCTGCTGACAGCCAGCGGTGAGAATGCCGGAATTAACATTGAGAGCGGCGTATATGCCTACGAGAAGACCTATGGAACGCTGGTCAAAACTGTGAGCGGCGGCTGCATCAATGTGAACGGCGGTGTTTTCCAGTTCACAAAAACGACAGGAACAACAGGGAATATATTCCTTGCCAGCAATGGATCCATCTATGTGAATGCTGTGGATGGAATAGAGGCCAGTAATAGCAATGGAGTTCTGAACATTTTCTCCGCTTCCGGCGAGGGAGTGATCTATGTGGAAGCGAATCTGTACGAAGAGCTGGTGAGTACATATAATGTCGATGGCTCAAAGGTTCAGGTATTAGCGGATGGTTGTACCGCTGTATTGGATGAGGCTTCTGAATATTATGTAATCAAGGCTGAGTAAAATACTTTACTGAGGGTTACTCCGTGAGGTTCTGCCAGGAGAGAGACCGGGATCAGCCATCCCGGTCTCTCCGTATGCAGAGCATGTTTCAGAAGCTCATCAGCTTCAGTCATCATGCAGGGCAGGGATGCGGATCTGTGTATTTGTTCCCACCCCTTCCTGACTGTCATAAGAAAGACCGTATGAGGAACCATAAAGAAGCTGGATACGTGAATGAGTGTTGTAAATGCCAATATTACTGCCTCCTTTTGTCTTTTGACCGGTCCCTGACAGAATGGAATTGATCTGCTCCTGGCTCATGCCGACGCCGTCATCGGAAATCAGCAGGATCAGATCATCGCCTTCCAGCCAGCCTGTGATCAGGATTGTGCCGGCCTTTTCTTCTTTTTCCATGATACCGTGCTGAATGCAGTTTTCTACGATGGGCTGCAGTGTCAGTTTGAGCATTTTATAATCCAGGAGAGTATCCGGCACATCAATCAGAAAGTTGATTTTATTTTCATAGCGCATATTCTGGAGCTGGACGTAGAGGGAAACATGCTCCAGTTCCACACCCACGGTGCCGTCTGTATTTTTTTTGCTCAGAGTCAGTTTATAAAACCGGGACAGAGCCTGAATTGCTTCTGTTATTTGCTCCCGCTGCCCGATCTGGGCCATCCAGTTAATCATATCAAGACTGTTATACAGGAAATGCGGATTGATCTGAGACTGGAACGCGTTAAATTCTGCCAGCTTTAAATCCTCCGCCGCTTTCATCTGCTCATCAAGAAGACGGTTGATTTCGTCGGACATATAATTGTAGGTGCTGATCAGCTCGCCGATCTCGTCGTGGGCGTTTGTAGTGTCATCCATGGGTGTCGGACGGCCCTGGTGTACGCTCTGCATCTGTCTGTTTAATCGTGAAATCCGGTTGGCTGTAGACTGTGAGAGGAGCATGCAGATCAGCAGAACCAGGACCAGAAGAGAGATGTATATGCCTGCAAACTGCAGTACCAGAGACTGCCCCTTTCTGACCAGGCTGCGAGAGGAAAGGATAGAAACCAGATGCCAGTCGGTATTCGGAATGGAAAAATATCCCACATAAATACTGTCCTCCAGATAAGTGCGGGTAGAATACATATTCACGCCCCCGATCAGTTCAATCAGGGAATCGTTGGACATATAGTAGGCACCGGACAGGGCGGAATCAGAGACTGAAACCACGGTATCCCTGTCATCGAGAATATAAGCCGCGCTGTTTTCCAGATTGATGTTGCTGCTTAAAAGAGCGGCCAGGTAGTCCTGTGAAAAATATACTGCCAGATAGATTTCCCCGCCTGAGGAGGAACTGACCCGGCTGATATATGCAAGGCTTCCTCTGGTTGTTTCTTCAGTTACAGACAGGTACAGACTCGGGCAGAAAAGGGAAGAGGAATTCTGCGACTGAAAAATGCCGTACCAGTAGGTGCTGGTTACATCAGACAGAGGCGAAAAAAGAGTATTATCGCTGTCATGCTCGACAAGAAATAAAAAGGAATCATCCACGTAAATATGGATATCGGTAATCAGTTGTCCATCCGTCAATTCATTCGCCGCGAGACTTAATTCCGATATTCTGTTGTATAAAGTGTTGTCGGACATGGCGGATGAGTAGGAAGAAAACAGGCGGTTGGCAGCGTCCTCCTCCAGAAGAGAATCTGCAGTTTCCTTTACCTGGTAGAGAGCCGATTCTATGGAGGTCGCAGCCTGCCCCGCCTGATTCTGTTCCGACAGAATTGTATCAGAAACGATGGCGTCATAAAGCTGATTATACAGAAAAATAAAAAGAACCAGTGTGGGCAGAAGAATCAGAAGCCCGTGAGAAATCAGGAGCTTGTAAAAAAGCCGGATATCATAAAGATATTTATGCAGGATTTTTGAAAACACTTTTTTCATTTTACGATCTTCTCCCGGTATTCAGAAGGGGACAGCCCGGTGATTTTTTTGAAGCTTTTTCCGAAATAATTGCCGTCCATATAACCAATGCGGCTGGAAATTTCCACGATTTTGATGCGCGGATCGTTGAGAAGCTGCCTGGCCTTATCCATGCGGTATTCAGTCAGATATTGATTCATGGTTTTGCCGGTTTCTGTTTTGAATACCGTACATGCGTAGGCCACTGAAAGGTGGGCATGATCACTGATATCTTTGACCGAAAGAGAGGGATTTGGATAATTTTTGTGGATATAATCCTTCATCAGGGAAACAGAATCGCTTTCCTGACGCGAGGCGGCAAAGACCGCGTCCAGGCTGGTCAGTTCTTCGGAAAGCATATTGTGCAGCTCAGGCAGCGTGTTGCAGGACTGAATACGGTCCCAGATGGGGGCAGTATTTTCCTGAGATGAGATCAGCTGGATATGGTATGCTTCCTCCAGAGAATTAAAAAGGTTAAAGTAAACATCCTTGACCATACTGGGAAGGAAAGAGCGGGAATTCATCAGTTTCCGGAAAAGAGAATCCGCACACTGCCTTGCGGGGACGCTTTCCTTGCGGGAGATGTATTCACAGAAGCGGTGATAGTCTTCCTCCGGGAATACAGTTGAGGCGGGGGAAGGCTTCTGTTCCGTAAGGATGGTATTGTAATCGCAGAAAAATCCAAATTGCAGTAATACAGCGGCCTGATTGTAGGATTCGTAGGCCCGTTCAATACCGCGCACACAGGGGCCAACCGCAAGGAAGAAGGAACAGGTTTCTTCCAGAAGCTGCTTTAAGTATTGGATAAAATCCATAACGCTGGAAGAAGAGGGAGGAGCGTCCGCGTACAGGGTAAGGATCAGTGTGGAATCGTATTTCAGAGCATGGATAAAGTGAAACGGCTTTGTCCGTGTGAGAGTATGGAGTTTGTCCAGAATGGCTGTGAGCGCAGTATCCCCCGGACCGGAAAAGGGCGGGAATGTTTTCACCAGCAGGGAAAGAAAACAGGTATGAGAATCCAGGGGCAGATCCAGAGACCGAATCATATCCATAAGCGTGCCGGAATCGGCAGGAAGCGGGCGCGTAAGCGCAAGCGCGACCTGAGCGGAATTTTCCTGATGCTGTATATGCTGGGAGTAGGCGCTTCGCTCCAGGAGCTCATGGTGCCGGACAGCTTCCTGAACAGCGGACGTGATTTCCAGGTTGTTAATAGGCTTTTCGACATAGCTGACTGCCTTCAGGCGGATTGCGGCCCGCAGATAGTCCTTGTCAGAATAGCCGCTCATGAAAATAATACTGGTGTTGGGCAGAAACTCCCGCAGCCGCTCCGCAAAAATGATTCCATCCATCCGGGGCATACGTATATCCGTCAGTACGATTTCCGGAGAGTGCGTGCGGGCAATGGAAAGAGCCTGAATACCATCGTCGGCTTCCAGGATCTGGTGGATTTGCAGGGCCTTCCAGTCTATACTGTTTATCAGACCTTTTCTTGTGATGATTTCATCATCAACGAGCAACAGTTTCATGCAGATTTCCTTCTTTGTTGTCTTTTGTCTGAGTATAACACTACGAAAAAGGGCGGGCAAGTGAAAGTTTATGCTAAAGGGACAGCTTGCTCTTTTCAAAAACGAAGTATCTGTTGTAAAATAACAGGAAAGAAAGAAAAACCTCGGGTTGAGAAAAGAGGTATCTTTATGAAAAAATTATTGATTTTGCTGCTGGTGTCGGCACTGATTCTTTCAGGATGCTCCATGAACCGGACGAGTGCTGATGATGGGCCGGTTTACGCGCTGGTTACTAAGGCGCAGGGCAATACTTATAATGAGATGATGGCGCAGGGATTTCAGGAGGTGATCGAACAGGCGGGAGGGAACTGTCTGATTTACAATCCCCAGGAAACCACAGCGGAAGAGCAGATTCAGATTTTGCAGAGCCTGGTCTCTCAGGGGGTGGATTCTATTACAGTAGCGGCAAATGATGCGGATGCACTGACAGATGTCCTTCAAAGCGCGATGAAGCAGGGAATTGTGGTATCCTCGGTGGACTCGGATGTGAATGTGGAGTCGCGGCAGATTTTTGTGAATCAGGCAGCGGCGGAGACGATTGCGAGGGCATTGGCGGAGGCGGTTTATGAAATCTGCGGCGGCGAGGGACAGTGGGCCATTCTTTCTGCCACCAGTCAGGCTACCAATCAGAATGCCTGGATTCGTGCCATGCGCAGTGTACTGGAGGAAGAAAAATATCAGAACCTGAGGCTGGTGGACATTGTATATGGGGATGATGACGAGGAGATTTCCCGGGAGATGACACAGAAGCTTCTGGAGGAATACCCTGATCTGAAGGTGATTTGCGCGCCTACAGTGATAGGTCTGGAGGCGGTGGCCCAGGTTCTGACGGAGCATCCGGAATTAGAGACAAAGGCCACGGGGCTTGGTCTGCCATCTGTCATGGCGGAGTATATTGAGGGAGAGAATCCGGTCTGTCCCTGTATGTTTCTGTGGAATCCGGTGGATCTGGGCAGACTGGCTGCTTATGTTTCCCTGGCGCTGGTGAACGGGGAACTGACAGGAATTGCCGGAGAGGAGTTTGAAGCCGGGGATATGGGCGTTTTTCAGGTTGAGGAGGATGAAAGCGGCGCACTGCAGGTGGTATTGGCGTGGCCCCTGAAATTCGATACTGCAAACATAGGAGAATGGAAGAGCATTTTCTGAAAAAGGGCATGTTCGCCGGAGCGGACATTCCTATATAGTAAGCAGCAAACGCGGAGCGTTTTTCCGGACAGGAGAACTCTCCGCTTTTTTAGGTGAAAGGAAAATTTTACTCTGTTTCAAAAAATATCCCTGTTTTCAATTCAAAATACGGATGATAGACTGAAAGTACAAATCAGAGTATGAAGCAGGGAGGAAAGAAATGTCTGAATATGCACTTGAGCTGAAAGGCATTACCAAGATTTTTCCTGGCGTGAAGGCGCTGGACAATGTACAGTTTCAGCTGCTGCCGGGAGAGGTTCATGCGCTGATGGGAGAGAACGGAGCAGGGAAATCTACCTTTATAAAAGTGATTACAGGTGTACATAAGGCGGAAGAAGGTGAGATGTATCTGTTCGGGGAAAAGGTAGACTTCAAAAGCCCGAGGGACGCCCAGGAGGCCGGAATCGCGGCAGTGTACCAGCATCCCACATCCTATCCACATCTGACGGTGGCCGAGAATATTTTTATGGGGCATGAGATTAAAAAACACCACATGATTCAGTGGAAGGAAATATACGCTCAGGCCAATCAGCTTTTAAAAGAGCTGGACGCGGATTTTGACGCAAGGGCTGAGATGGGGACCCTGAGCGTAGCCCAGCAGCAGATGGTGGAGATCGCAAAGGCAATGTCCGCCAACGCAAAAATTATACTTCTGGATGAGCCTACGGCTTCCTTAACCAAATCGGAGTCCGAGAAGCTTTACACGCTGGTAGATCATATGAGAGAAAGCGGTGCTTCTGTTATCTTTATTTCTCATCGCTTTGAGGATATGTATCGTCTGGCGTCCAGAGTTACCGTATTCAGGGATTCCCAGTATATAGGGACATATCCTGTGGATAGCATCACTAATGCGGAACTGATTAAAGCCATGGTGGGGCGTGAAATTACAACCATGTATCCAAAGCCGGAGGTTCAGCAGGGCAGGGAGTTGCTGCGTGTGGAGCATCTTTCCAGAACAGGCTTCTTTAAGGATATTTCCTTCACCTTACATGCCGGGGAAATCCTGGGAATGACAGGTCTGGTGGGCGCGGGACGCACTGAGGTAGTGGAGGCTGTCTGCGGCATCACACACGCGGATGAGGGAAAGGTCTATCTGGAAGGAGAAGAGGTCCATATCAAGAATCCGGCAGACGCAATGAAAAAAGGAATTGTTCTGCTGCCGGAGGACAGACAGAAGGAAGGACTGATCATGAGTTGGGGGCTGGGCCGCAATGTGACCCTGCCGGTGATGAGTAAATACGCGAGACATGGTTTCAATAACAACCGGAAGGAGCGGGAGATTGCCAGGGATCTGCTGGAGAGCGTGGATACCAAGGCGGTGGACATTTTCCAGTCGGCCAGTTCTCTTTCCGGAGGCAACCAGCAGAAGGTCGTGGTCGCCAAAGCGCTGGAGCAGTAGATTAAGGTCGTGAGTATGGATGAGCCGACCAAGGGCGTGGACGTGGGTGCCAAGGCGGAAATGTACGGCATCATGGGAGATCTGGCGAAGCAGGGCTACGGGATTATCCTGATTTCCTCTGAGATGCCGGAGATTACAGGCATGGCGGACCGAGTGGCTGTCATGTGCAATGGGCGCAAGACCGGAGAACTTCCCAGAGAGGAGGCAAATGCGGAGTTAATTCTGGAATTGTCCATGGAAAAAGAAACGGGGAAGGAGGCTGATTAAAAAATGGAAAAGAAATCTGTCTTTAAAAGAATCTCAGGTTCCCGTGAAGCATTGCTGGCAATTATTCTGATTCTGCTGTTTATCATTGTCGATTCGTTTAACGCATCCTTTTTGACGGTGAGCTCCATTCAGCAGTTGATTAAAAACAACGCGGTAACCATGATTATGGCTCTGGGAATGCTCTGTGTCATGCTGGTGGGAGGCATTGACATTTCCATTATGTCCACGCTGGCTTTGTCCGGAATGGCAATCGGCATGCTGCTGAAATACGATTATATTTCAGGCACGGTTCCTGCATTTCTGATTGCAATGGCAATCGGTACTGCCTGTGGCCTGGTGGTTGGCCTGGTGATTTCCAGGGTGATTGTGCCGCCCATTATCGCGACTATGGGTTTTATGTATGTCTATCGCGCGATGGCTTATCTGATCTCAAACGGTGGCGAGTGGGCCAGCGCTTCAGCTCTGGGTTCCTTCAGTGACTTTGCTACCACGAAAATTCTGGGAATCAACTGCGTCATCTGGATCGTAATCATTTGCTATGCGTTTTTCTTCTGGTTTATGAAATGGACCTCG
The DNA here is from genome assembly GCA_021205045.1 of Lachnospiraceae bacterium. Taxonomy (GTDB): domain Bacteria; phylum Bacillota; class Clostridia; order Lachnospirales; family Lachnospiraceae; genus RGIG6307. The sequence goes on from JAJPYH010000303.1 coordinate 8,882, forward strand.
CTGGGACGTAAGTTTTACGCGGTGGGCAGTAATCCGGAGGCGGCTGAGATTTCGGGCATCCATGTGAAAAACATCAAGCTGCTGGCATACACCATCATGGGATTTCTGGCTGGCCTCGGCGGCGCTCTGCAGGTGGGAATATATGCTTCCGCCATGCCCAACATGCAGAAGGGCGGAGAGATGGATGTGATTGCGGCCTGCGTGATCGGCGGTGTGAGCATGAGCGGCGGAAGGGGAAGTGTGCTGGGTTCTCTGCTGGGTGCGCTGATCCTGGCTACAATCGTCAAGGCTCTGCCATTGGTGGGAATAGACTCGCTGGCGCAGAATACATTTAAGGGAGTCCTGATCCTGGTGGTGGTCGTTGTCAATGCGATCCTCCAGCGCATCGCAGACAGAAACGCACTGAAAGAAAGGGGGATCTGATCATGGCCGGAAAGTCTGGAAGAAGCATTAACAATGTGCCGGAAAATCCGGTGAGGAAGATGATATTCAGCTGGGAAGGCATTCTGGTTCTTCTGCTGATTGCCGTTAACATTTTCTGCTCTATGTTTTCGCAGTTTTACAATGTGTCCAGCCTGCTCAGACAGATGCCGGTATATCTGGCGGAAGTGTTTCTGATGCTGGCGATGGCCTACATCCTGGTGCTGGGAGAGATTGATATTTCCGTGGGATCCACGGTCTGCCTTTCCGCCACGGTCGCCTGTCTGACATCCAACGCGGGTCTGCCTTTTCCGCTGGTATTTGTAGCGGCGCTTCTGACAGGAACCGCCTGCGGTATGGTAAACGCTATCATTCTGACGACATTCCCGGAACTGCCTCCCATGATTGTTACTCTGTCTACACAGATCATCTTCAGGGGCTTAGCGGAAATTATCCTGGGGAGCGGCGGCTCCGTATCCGTGACGGACACGGCCAGCTTCAAAGCGCTTGCCGGCAAGGTGGGACAGGTGCCTTACATCCTGTTTTTAGTGATCATCCTGGCCGTTATCTTTGCGGTTATTCTGGGAAAGACCACATTCGGCAGAAGCGTGTATGCGATCGGCACTAACCGCCTGACAGCATATTATTCCGGCATTCATGTGCAGAGGGTGCGGTTTATCATTTATACCGTGATGGGAACGCTCTGCGGGCTCTGCGCCATGTTTGTGGTTTCCAACTCCTATGGAGCCAACACCACAACCGGTGAGAATTTTGAGATGGATGCCATCGCTATGGCGGTGTTCGGCGGCATTATGTCGACGGGCGGCAAGGGAAATATTGCCGGAGGTGTGATTTCCGCTCTGATCATTGTCTGCCTGAGAGTGGGCCTGGGACAGAGAAATGTGAATGCGCAGGTCATTCTGCTCTTAATCGGTCTGCTGCTGATCTGCACGGTGGGTCTGCCGAACCTGATCACGAATATACGGCAGTCGTTGAAGAAAAAGAAATCATGAGTATCGTGAATAACCTGGTTTTACGCAAAACCGGTTAGACATAAAAAATATTTTAAAGGAGGACTTCATTAATGAAGAAAAAACTGATTAGCTTATTGCTTTGCGGTGCAATGGCAATGAGCATGCTGGCAGGCTGCAGCAGCAGTTCATCCAGCACTACCACAAGCAGCTCATCCGAAAGCAGTTCTTCTACAGAGTCTGCATCGGAAGAGACAACAGATGAAACGGCTGACACTACTGAGGAGACGACAGGCGGCCAGTATGAGGGAATGAAGATCGCTCTGGTGGGTAAATCCGCCGGAAACGCGTTCTTTGAGATTGCAGCGGCAACCTTTGTTTCCACTGTGGAAGCAGAGGGCGGCACAGTGGATGTGGTATATCCGGAGGAAGCCACAGCAGATGCCCAGATCAAGGTGCTTGACAACCTGATCTCCCAGGACTATGACGCGATCTGCCTGTCCGCAAACGACACAAACGCTTTACAGGCAAAACTTGAGGAGGCCATGGAGGCCGGTATTGCTATTTCTTCTTTTGACTCTGCACCGAATGCGGAAAGCCGTCAGATTTTTGTAAATCAGGCCGGCACCGTCGAGGTGGCGCAGGCTCTGGTGGACGCTGTCTATGATATCACGGGCGGCGAGGGCCAGTGGGCTATTCTTTCTGCAACCAGCCAGGCATCCAATCAGAACGCATGGATCGAGGCCATGGAAGAGATTATTGAAAATGATGACAAATACGCAAATCTGGAGCTGGTGGAAATCGCCTACGGCGATGATGAGGCTCAGAAGTCCACAGATCAGACGGAAGCTCTCATTCAGAAATATCCGGATCTGGAAGTCATCTGCGCGCCCACCACAGTCGGAATTGCTGCCGCTGCGAAGTATCTTCAGGACAATGGCTGCAGCTGCAAGCTGACAGGCCTGGGACTTCCCTCTGAGATGGAAGCCTATACCGGTGACGGTGACGAGTATTCCTGCCCGTACTTCTATCTGTGGGATATGGAAGGGCTTGGAACGCTGAGCGCTTATGCTACCATGGCGCTGGCAGCAGGTGAAATTACCGGTGCTCTGGGCGAGACGCTGAGCGCGGGTGAGTTGGGTGAATTCACCATTACCGAGGCTGACGATGGCGGCACGGAAATCGTGCTGGGTCTGCCGTTGGAGTTCACTCCTGAGAACGTATCCGCATACGCGGAACTGTATTAAGATTTTTACCTTCAGACTGGACAGAAAGTGCGGTTCTGAAGAAAATCGGGCAACTGACCTGAAGAATCTTATATGAAAATCAGGGGGCTGTTGCTTTCACGAATGGAATTTCGTGAGGCGGCAGCCCTTTTTGAAAGGCCGCAATTGCAGCATGCAACGAATTAAAAAAATGCTGTCAAGCATTTTTGAAAATGTCCCGAAAAATCTTTAACATTAGCCCCGA
>JAJPYH010000146.1:0-4155 GCA_021205045.1 Lachnospiraceae bacterium
CATATATGTAATAATATAAAGGAGCACCGATGAACAAGAAAGAAGCATTCGACTTATTGTGTGAAACTTTAACTGACTATTCTTTCCATCCCTTATTTCTAAAAGAGCTTGGCGAACTTCTGAATAAAGACCTGAAGGGGAAAGAGAAAGTTTTCTTCAAGTGCCTTACCGTTCAATTAAACTATATAAACACCTTTGGTACCATGGTTCATACTACGGCCGGGCACGAACAAATTCACGGATTTAATGGTTGCTACTACTCCATCCATGTTGAGCAGTCTCAATTTAATGTCCGTCTTTTAGTCCATATTGACGGCGTAAGTTCTCCAGTCTTTTTATGTGCTTTCTATGAAAGATCCGGGCACAGGGCGACCAGCTACGAAAGATATACATCAGTTTTAGAAAACCGCTATAATGAAATGCAGGAGGGTAATAGTAATGGGTGAAATTAAAAAATGCGGTATTGATGATCTGTTTTCTCTTTTTGAAGATGCATTATCTCCGGGAGATATTCTTTCCGCAAAATTACAGGCTCAGGTATCTACAGCAATTACAAAAGAGAGAAAAAAGCTCGGAATGACTCAAGCTCAGTTTGCAGAGCACATCAAAGTTACTCAGTCTCAGATATCGCGCTGGGAATGCGGTAATTATAATTTTACCATTGATAAAATTGCTGATATCGCGTCCATGCTTGATCTAAATGTAGATATCACATTTGTTCCCATGGCCGCTTGCCGCTCTCTTAATGATGATGGTCAAATAGTGGAATCTTCAAGTCAGCACCCAACAGTGCGTTTTTATTCTGATTCTTCTACTATTATTCAGAGTCCCGTTTACTCTAATGAAACTTTTGACAGGCACTTGTCCAATGTAAAGGAGGTTAAACAGTATGTTGCAGTATGTTGATGCTTTTTCCTGTTCCTGGAATCAGGAAACCGGAAATGTAGTTATTCATTTTATGCAGAAAGAACCTGTTATTGATGATAGTACAGGCAATGTCACCGAAATTACTAATCAGGTTTCTTCCATCGTCATGACCAGCGGCGGGGTGAACGCACTGTTATCTTTATTGAAAGACGTGTGTGGAAGTAGAATTCCTTCAAAAGATGAGTCTGAATAAGACTGTGGTACAAAGCAGACAACTTCAGTTGTCTGCTTTTTTTACTAAACTTTTGGGCAATAAAAACCCGTTTTGCGTTTTGGGGCAAACTCTCCGCTTATACCACAGCCTCTATCAGCAGCTTATCCTCATACACAACCTCTTTGACCCCGACTTCTTTATTCCGATTGAAACTGAATACCAGCAGATAGCCCTTTTCCAGATGATATTGCTCCAGGTAATCCGCGAGCTGGCGCTCCCCTTCCGCATGATACTGAGGGCCGCGCCATATTTTCATCTCTATGACAAACTGCTGACCCAGGTAATCCACCACCACATCCGTGCGGTCTCTGTCACGAGTTTCGGCCTCTATATAGTAGTGTCCGGTTCCGTTAATAATGGGCTTCAAATAAAGCAAAAACAGTTTGCGGCCATGCTTTTCCAGGAACTCCTCATCATTTTGTCCGTATACATCAACATAGTGAGCCACGAATTTGCGAAACACCAGATCCATATCCAGCACGCCATTTCTGACAAACTGATTGCGGGAAAGCTGTGCCTCATCATAGGTGGCATCCTTCAATTCATCCTCTGAAAGGAACAGGTTGTACAGCCACATTTCAAAAATTCTGTTGGAGACAGCCACGCTGCCATCGCGGTTTTTCATGTAGCCAAACATGCTGCCCAGATGAATCGCCTCGTTATAGAGATTGTAGGAATAGCGGCTTCCCTGAAATAAAATATTTCTCAGCATGTCACGCATGTCCGGATGTTCATTCAGCTGGCGGTTCAGACTGTCAAACAGGGTGGAGCGCTCCCGCAGGATCATTCCAACCGCCTCTGTAACCCCTCTCTGAGACCAGGCCTCAAAGCCATGGCATCTACCGGATGTAAGCATAGCGTCAATGGTTTTACAAATATAAGAGATAAGAAACGGATAGCCGGAAGTATATTCATAAATGGATTGAGATATTTCGGAAATATTCATTCCGGTGTGGTGGTCTGACTCATAATCAGAAAGCATTCCGGCAATCCCCCGGATTGAGAAGCTCATGTCAATATGAAAGGTTTCAGCAATATTCCATGGACTGTTAAATCTATGCTCCTCCTCAGGCCGGATTTTTAATTTGAGATTTTTTATGTCGTAAACGCCGGCAAGGATCACAGAATGAAAAGTGGCAGTCTGCTCACGGTCAAGATAATATCCCCTCAGCTGCGCAAGAAAATCCAGAAAAATCTGATTATTGGAGGCGCTGTCCACTTCATCAATCATCAGAATCACAGGCCGGGCTGCTGTCTCGCATAGCAGGCTTAAATATTCAAACATCTGCCCCATGGTTTCCAGACTTTCCTCGTCCACAAGCTTTTGCAGAGTCTTAGTCACATTGATATCCAGCCCTGTGATTTTTGCCCTTTTATTGTTGATTGTTCTTAAAAACAGTTTCGCAAAAGAAACGCAGAATCTTTTTTCATCAGAGAACTCCGCGTTACTCAGCTTTTGAAAGTCCAGGGAAATGACAACATATTCCTCCCGCAGGGCATCCGCAAGGCAGCCCAATGTGGTGGTCTTGCCATATTGCCTGGCGCGGTTGATCACAAAATAATCGCCCTGATCGACCATGCTTTTGATCTGTACCAGCTTCTCATCGATATTCACCATGTAATGTCTGGACGGTATGCACCTTCCGGTGGTATTAAAAGTCTTCAAACCTGCGCCCTCCTGCTAACATATAACATATCCTGCCAGGCATCATTTTACAATACTTTGAGAGGCGGTGCAAGCCTCCCGGGACAGAAAAAGGGCGGCATATTTCATGCCGCCGTCCTGCCGGGTACCGATTTTTTGAACGAGTCATGTGATCCTTCGCTCACGCTCCATTTTCTCCGGTTTCCCGTCCTCTTCTGAGATATTCCTCAAGCTCCGGATATTTCGCCATTAATCTTCCGACCTCCTGGTTGAAGCTTTCTTTCCTCCTTCTGACCTTCTGGTTGGCTCTTTCCGCATACTTTTTACATTCTTCCTGTGTCCGCTGCCTCAGTTCATCGGCGTCAGCCAGAATGGTATCCGCCTGTCGTTCGGCCTCCTCCAGCACATTTTCCGCCTGTCTGCGGGCGTCTTCCAACACTTTATCCGCCTGTTTATGAGTGGTCAGCAGTACTCTGCCGGCCTGTTCATCGGCCTCCTGCAGCGCTTTCCGGGCCTGTTCATCGGCCTCAGACAGCGCTTTCTGAGCCTGCTCATCGGCAATCCGGACCTGTGCTTCCGCCTGCTTTCGGGCGTTCTCCAGTATTTCTCTTCCCTTTTCATCGGCATCTTTGAGCTGTCTGTCGGCCTGCTGACTGGCATCCTCCAGTACTTTCCGGGCCTGGTCCTCGGCGTCCTTCAGCTGTTTTTCCATCTGTCTGCGAACATCGTCCGGCACTTTTCCCGCCTCTTTATTGGCATCCTGGAGCAGCTGATCGGCCTGCTGATGGGCGTATCTGAGGAGCTTTTCCTCCTGTTCATGGGTATCGTTCAGCAGCTGAGAAGCCTCCTGACGGGCGTCCTCCAGTATCTTTTCAGCCTGGGGGAGGGCGTCCTCCCGGATTTTCTGTGCCTGGGCACGGGCATCCTCCAGGACTTTTCGGATTCCTGGCGCATTCTCTGAGCATCCTGCTGCAGCTTTTCTGCCTGGGCACGGGCGTCAGCCAGCGCCTTTTCTGACTCCTGCTTCATTCTCTGAGCGTCCTGCTGCAGCTTTCCCGCCTGAGCCTGGGCGTCAGCCAATACCTTCTGGGCCTGCTGCTGGGCCTCGCTCTGCCCTTTCTGCTGGACATCTGCCAGGAAGCTTTGGGCCTGAATATTGACCTCCGCCTGAATTCTGTCCACCTGCTTCTGGGCGTCCGCCAGAGCCAGCTGCGCCTGGACCTGGGCATCTTGCTGTACCTTCTGGGCCTGTCTGCGAATGTTCTCCATGTAGCTTTGGGCCTGTTCATTGACCTCCGCCTGAACCTTATCCACATGCTCCTTCGATTCCGCCAGGATGCTTTCGGACTCTGCCTGCGCTTCCTGACGG
>JAJPYH010000146.1:4255-6296 GCA_021205045.1 Lachnospiraceae bacterium
TTCTCCGCCTGGGCCTGGGCGTCCGCTACCAGGCTGTCCGCCTCTTCCTGGGCTTCCTGACGGGTTCTCTCCGCCTGCGCCCGGGCGTCCGCTAAAAGCTTCGGAGCTTCCTGCTTCACTTTCTCCGCCTCGCTGCGGGCGTCCGACAGCAGACTTCGGGCCTGCTCATTGGCGTCCTCGAGAGTTTTGCGAGCCTGTTCCTTGGCCTCTCCTATGATCTGCCGGGTCTGCTCATCCTCAGAAGTGGCAAGAGCCTCCAGGGAATCCAGATATTGTCTGGAAGCGTTCTGCGCATCCTCAAAAATATGATTCAGGCGCAAGGCCGCCTCCGCGATGGATCCTGCCTCTCTCATACGAATGAGCTTTTCATCCCGCTGCTGACGCAGATCGTCATTTTCCTGCCGCAGTGCTTTCTCGTTCTGCTGCATAACGTAAATGATCTCAATCAGCTCCGCGCGGTTCATTCTGCGTAAATCTTTCTCCGCCATGTTCTGGTTTCTCCGCTTATTCTTTTTCTTTCGTAGCTTTTTCCTGCCTCTTCTGCTTCAAAACAAACGGCAAAAGGGGATGCTGTACCGGGATATTACTTTATCTGTATTACTGTAACACATTCATCCCATCAAGTTCAAGAGATTTCACAAAATTCATGGTGCTGTTTTCCGTTTTTTGTGCAATTTTATATGTCATGGCGTACTCTTCAACGGACATGCCCGTTTAAAAAGAGAAGGATCACATCCGGACAGATATTACATGATTAAAGCGGCAAACGGGTATGATACCATGGTAAAAATAAGATGCAGCAGGAATGCATCATAAAGAGCAGAACAACATCACGTTTTGCACTGCTGTTCCGCTCTTTATTTCCGGTTATTCCATTGCTGTCCGATGCCGCCGCAAATCATTCCGGTCAGGCTTTCAGAAGAACTTTACCCGGCCTGTCTGCGCCCTTTCCTGGCGATCGCCAATCCGCCGGACAGTCCTATCAGCAATACCGCGAGAGCATAAATCCGTCTCGTGCCGGTGCCGCCGGATTCGGGGAGGTAGTAGGTCGTTTCGCTGGAGTAGGAGACTGTGTTGGTAAGCGCCAGAGTTCCACCAGCAATCGTACCTGCTGCAGCACTAATTGTATCATTAGTATTCGTTCCAGCTAACGAAAGCGTGGGTGATACCGAATAAATATACGTTGTGTTTGTATCATCACTGTACGTATAAGTGTATTTGCCGCTTGCCGAATCATAGATAAAAGTCTGATCTGCTCCATTAATTGTCATCGTAACGCCGGTCTCTTTGACATAATAGCTGTAATTGCCGATGACTGTTCTGCCGTCATCTGCGTAGATGTAAAGCGGCAGACCTTCGTAAAGCTTTGCCCAATTTGTGGTGTCAGTTACGTTCCCTTCGTCATCCATTTCTGTAATGGTGGAGGATGCTGTAAGCGTATCCGTCTTTGTCAGGACGCCATCGGTCAGGTAGCGGTACTGATAAGCGTACTTGATGTAGTACAGGCAACACTGCGATGAAGCTGTTTTTGATCTTGCAATCGTGTATTTTCCCGCATTTTTCAGCGTAAGTGTTATTACCACCACATTATTGGCTGTATCATAGGTTTCACACACCACATTATATGGATCATCATTCACCGGTTCTGTATTTTTATAAACAGTAACAGTTCCCTCATTAATCACGTAGCTATACACTTTACCATTTGAATCTGTAATGGAAAAATCCGGGCCATAGTTTGTATACGTACTACTGTTTTTTCTATTGTTTGTACTATATACCAAAGTAAGTGTACCATTCACAGCTGTAGCCTCAAATGAAACTGATCCGCTGCCATCCATCTTCAAGGCACTATCCGTTGTGGTACCATTGTAGGTCAGATCTTCAGCATATGAAGCTGTTGAACCGGAAACAGTGAAAAATTCATCGCCGTATTTGGTTTTAAACCAATGCTCATAGGAATCCCCCGCAGTCAGATTCTCTTCATTCGAATCATCAATATTCATCATTGCGTATATTTCATAAGTAATCTCCGCACTAT
>JAJPYH010000146.1:6306-11526 GCA_021205045.1 Lachnospiraceae bacterium
CGCAGCTTGAAGCGCACCAAGCTCAGTATCGCTCAACCCCGTGGTTGGATACTCCCATTCTTTACTCACAGCTATCGAAGTACTGCCGCTCGCCTCCGCATTCGTCTTGTTTGAAATGCCGATGCTTCCGCCAGAAATACCGCTGTTATTCAGATAGGATGTCGTATACGCAAGAGGATAGTCACCATTCTCATCAGGTTCACCATTCGTATCGTAAATCGGTTGTTCCTCCACGAAGTACACAAAATATCCCAGGACTTCTCCTGTCTCTGTATCCAGATACTCTGCCGCCATCTGTGAAGACGCCCATGCTCAGCCAGTGTTCGCAGACAAAGTATAGGTTCCTACCTTTTGTGCATATTTCAGGTACGCAGTATAAGTCTCTTCACTTTTTTCGTAAAGCTTTCCCAGCACCTGATCCTCTGAATCGGTTTCCCATGACTTTCCGCCGTAGTTATCCGGTATATACTCAACATAATAGAGCATATTCTCTGTAGAGTTGATCCTGGTAATGGTATGCGTACCCGCAGTCAGCCGCGTTGTTACCTCATAAATGGTATATCCGACGCTGTTCTTATAATTGGTTGCCGTAGCGAGTACCTCTGTGCCATCCAGGATGATACCGACACGCTTCGAATCCTTGGGGTTTGTCATGATCAGGTACAGGGTACCGGATTCCTCTGATGTAAAGGTAACGGATGCCTTTGACCCCATCTTCAGGCACTGAGTCGCGGAAACACCCTTATAGCTGATCGAACCATAGCTGTGGGACAGATCCCCGCTGATCGTATAGAAACCGTCCGATGCAAGACCATTGTTAAAGTTGTGGATATAAGAGGTACTGGCTGTTTTCGCAACCTTATCCGCACCCTCCGCAAATTCCACATAGTACAGGAAACAATAGGAAGACCTGGATATTGTATAAGTACCAGCATCTAAGTATTCATAAATCTGATTATTCGTTGCGTAATAATTTGTTGCATTTCCTTTACTGTCTGTAACTGTTACACTGTTCGTAGCCGCCTCCGAACTGAACACCAGACGCAGATACCCTCCCTCTTCAGACGTAAATGTGATATTAGTCGGATTATTGTCAGCATTGCTCAGCTTCGGCTCCATCTTCAGGCAGGCGTCAAGTGTTTCTTTATCAGTATCAACCGTGCCGTCTCCATCCAAATCCCATGTAATCGAACCATGAATCACACTCAGATTTCCCGTAACTTTAAAGAAATTTTTATCATCCAATGTTCCATTCAAGAAGAAGTCCTGATTGTCCGGATAATAACCGGAATTGCTGGGATGCCAATCAGAGAAGTTCAGGCTGTATATTGTTCCAGGGTCGTATACGGTTTCTTCCTCTTCAGCATCATCTCCTCCTCCTGTCTCACCAGGATCCGTTTCCTCTTCACCAGGATCCGTTTCCTCTTCACCAGGATCCGTTTCCGTCTCACCTGTATCATTAACTAGCCGGGCAGTAGCAGTAAAATCAGACATATCACCATATTGAGTTATATAATCATCAACATAGAAGTACAAAGCCAGATCACTATCCAGATTTATGGTAAAGTTATAGGTACAATCATTTAAATCAATCCATTTGCGTCTGCGTAAGGCACCGTCACCAGGAACGGTGAAATTCCGCTGTACTCTGTCGACTGGGTGGTCTGCACCACCAGATACATTCCCAGCTCCAGCTCATCGAAGCAAAGTGTGCCGTCGGAACCAACTTTCTTGGACGTTCCGCTGATGTTATTGTCAGCCACATATACCGCCAGAGCAGCCGCCAGTGTACCGTCATTCGCATCCAGCACCAATGTACCGTCGTCCTCCATCAGCGTCAGCCCACAGCCGGAAAATGCCTCAGTATAGGTGTACATCAGACTGTCATCCTCCCCGGAAATCACTGCCACTTCGTAAATGGTCATCGCGCCATCCACCATGATGTTACCATCGGCATCCATCAGCGTCAGGCTCACGGAGCCGGTCCGGTTGAAATCCAGTGTTGATGTGTCGACCGCAGCACAGACCGCAGGCCCCGTACCGCAGACAAGAGCGGATATCAGCGCCAGTATCATGGCGAAACGGGCTTTTTCCCAAATATACCTCATAAGAGCTTTCCTCCCCTTTGTATTTATCGTTATTTCTTCTTACCGTTGTTTCCTTTGGTCGTCTTTTTACCGTTATTTCTTCGTGTCATTATTTCTTTGGGTCATCATTTCTTGGTACCGTTGCTGCTTCTTATCATTGTTTCTTTTGATCGTCTTTTCTTTGTACCGTTGCTGCTTTTAATCGTCGTTTCTTCGTACCGTTGCTTCTTCTTGCAGTTGCTGCTTCTTACCGTTGTTGCTTTTAGTCGTCATTTCTTCATACCGTTATTTCTTTCGGTCATCATTTCCTTGTTCCGTTATTTCTTTTGATCATCATTTCTTCGTACCGTTGTTTCACTTATCATTGTTTCTTTACCAATAATGACATATTCTTTTACATTTATTTTAACATAATTACCATCGCCATCATTAACATATTCACCAGCATCATTGGTTTCATATACATATTCACCACTTTCATCGGTTTCATATACATACTCGCCATTCTTGTCGGTTTTATAACGATACAGGACAAACTCAGCACCTGACAACTTTGTAGCATTGGCATCAGTTCCATCCGCCTTGGTTACATCCAGCTCGTAGGTCCAGGTGACAACCTTATCTTCGGGGGTACTACCAGTTTCTTCCGTTCCTTTACCATCCCAATTAGGATTGTTAGAAAACTCCAGATAGACCTCATTGGGATTGCCAGCACCGCCAATGATAGCATCATCATTCAGTTTGGCATCAAATGTGACTACGATGAGGGAATCCGTATCTACAGAGATTACATTACCTTCAGAGTCTACCAGATTGTTCGTATTCGCAATTTCGATAGTAATGATAGTTCCTCCGCTATATTCATCAGGAGTTCCAGGATTGTAATCGCTGTTTGATTTAGAATACCCATTGACAGCAACAGTGCCGTTTTTTCCACTCTTTGCATCAGTTTCACTTTCATAGACGGTTACCGTCATATTATCTTTGCTTTCGTCATAAGTAAGACCAGCAGACATGGTATCATGGAAAATCATCTTATAGGTATCATAGTCCGCATAGTTACTGGGCAGAGTAGCCGTCAGTGTGTATGTCACGGTGTCACTGATATTGGCATCCTCATCACTAACAGCCTTGTCAACGGAGGGGATTTCAGTCTTCGGCTCAATCTCTAAAGTTTCGCTGCCTACAACAGTCAAAATGTAATTGGTGTAAACGCCGTATGTAGGAACCTTTGTAGACACTACCAGATAATAGCCAGAATACAGATCGGAGGCAGTATAGGAGCCGACAAATACAGGTACATCTTCATATTCCTCTGTTTCTTCATTATAAACTGATTTCTTTTCAGTATCTGCAGAAAATTCAGTACCAACGGTGACATAGCCACTGATTACCTCAGCAAATTTCTGAACGACATCGCTGTCTGAGGTATATTTGCTCAGGACTCCGGCAATATCATTTGCATCGGCACAGTTTGCAAACGGTTGATCGGGCGACTCTGTAGTACCGAAATTTAAAGCCTTCAAAGCGTTAAGAGCAGCCGTCTGATTTTGAGTGGATTCATCCTCAACGATTGCGCTGCCCCATTCAATTTCTGTCAATGTTTCACTGCCCGATGCATCAACAGAATACTTGCCACCAAAGATCTGATAAGCGGTGTACTCATAGCCGGAGGTATCATTCTTAATTGTGATAGAATAATCAGGACTGGGCTCAGGAATATCCTCCGCCAATGCCGTAATCCCCATGGCGCATACCATGACCAGTGCCAGTATCAAACCGGCAAATTTCTTCAGTTTCTTCATATTATAACCTTCTCCTTTATAGTGTTTTGTGATAGAAGACGGCTATTCCGCCTGGAACGGCTTCAGGATAAAAGCTGCTCAAAAGCGATCTCCCCATCCACTGCCACTATATATACAAAACGCAGACTGTAATTCCCGGCAACAGGCCCACGCTTTTGCATACGGTTAATCAATCTCTTTCAAAATAACAGCCAGTTGGCGCGGCAATTCCGGTCGGCCGCGGTATCTGTTCCTGAACCAGCGGTGCCGCCCGGTTCCATGGTATATTCTCTTCATCCTGACTCTCTCCTTTTTATTATTGAATGATTTTCATCTGATTTAGCGGCCAGACACGCAGGATCACCTTTCCCACAATCTGATCCTTATCTATGCACCCTATTTCACTGCTGCGGGAATCAACGGATGTGGCCCGGTTGTCTCCCAGCACGAAATAACGGTTCTCCGGCACCTGATAAGGATAAGTGATATCCGTATCCCCCAGGGCCTTTTCCGTCACATAGGGTTCGTCAATCAGCTCATCGTTCACATAGACATTGCCTTCCTCATCAATATAAATGACGTCTCCCGGCCCGCCGATCACTCTCTTTAAAAGCAGCTTATTCTGGTAATAAAGGCTCACCAGATCGCCGGTCTCAAAATCACTGGACTTCACCAGCACAATGATATCTCCGTCCGACAGAGTCGGCTCCATGCTGGAACCAGACACCCTGAGTACCGGCAAAAAGTTAGTTGCCGCAAGAGCGGCCACAGCCGCCACCACAATCAGCGCGTATATCGTGCCGCGCAATGCCCGTCGGAATCTGGACCGATAATTCAATCGTTCCCTTTCGGCGGCCACCTCTTCCTCGCCGGGGAGTCTGACCGGTTCCTTGTTTTTTTCTTCATATACGGTTCTCTTTCATTTTATTTCATTTTGATGTAAAGCAAAAAAAGCCTTAATCTAAGGTAGAATTAAGGAAGATCAGACTTCAATATATGTATGTGGATCATCATGGAGATTGTGTCGAATAAGCCAACACCGGCATACAGTGTGGTACATGCGTATCATCTCCTCCCTTTCGCAGCAATCCTCCGGCTCCGGGTCTGAAACCCCATCTGCACAGCGGCGTAAATCCGTATCATCTTACGGTGCCGAAACGATAGCTACTCAAGCAGGACATCTCATAGAAATGACTCTCTCCTCAGCTTACTGCCGGAGAGTAAATGAAATGAATGGAAAATTATCAGAAATCACTACGTTCGACCTAAATATAGTTGCTACTATAACACAATCACCCCCCCCCACTTCAAGAGTTTTTGACAAAAAAATAATTTTTTTTAGCGTATTT
>JAJPYH010000033.1 GCA_021205045.1 Lachnospiraceae bacterium
TGTCCCAAAAAACGGACTTAAAGGCTTAACGACCCAATTACTGACTAACACCATTCAATTTTTACAGCGAGGTGTTATATCATGAGATTAAGAGATCGATTTGCCCGTTTTATGTACGGGCGCTACGGCACGGATCGGCTGAATCAGTTTTTGAGCATTGTGGTGATTGTCTGCCTGGTATTGTCCTTTATTTTCGGACAGATTTTTTATTACATCGGACTGGTCTGCCTGGTGATTGAGCTGTTCCGCACTTTTTCCAAAAATACAACGAAAAGGTACGCGGAAAATCAGAAATACCTGCAGATGGAGGCTACAGTCAAAAATAAATTCAGCGGCTTTAAGCATACTGCTTCCCAGAGCAAGGATTATCATATCTACAAGTGTCCGAGCTGCGGACAGAAGATCCGGGCACCAAGAGGAAAGGGCAAAATTGTGATCACCTGCCGTAAATGCGGTACGGAATTTACAAAGCGCAGCTGAGGTGACGGACTATGTTTGGGTACGTGATCGTCAATAAGGCTGAAATGAAATATAAGGAATTTGATGTTTATCACTCCTATTACTGCGGTCTGTGCCATGTACTGAAAGAAAATTATGGCAGAGCGGGACAGCTTTCCTTAAGTTATGATATGACATTTGTGCTGATGCTTCTGACTTCGCTGTATGAGCCTGAGGAAACCGCGGATTACTATAGGTGTCTGGCTCATCCTTTTGAGAAACATCTGACCGTGACCAGCGAGGTGACGGAGTATGTGGCGGATATGAATGTGCTGCTCACTTATCTGAAAGCGCAGGATGACTGGAAAGATGAGAAAAAGATCACCGGCCTGGCCATGGAAACGCTTCTTGGCAGAGATGAGCGCAAGGTCAGTGAGAAATACCGCAAAAAGGCGGATGCCATCATGAAGCTGATGCGCCAGATCGCCAGAGAAGAAAAAGAAGGGCAGACGGACATCGATACTATGGCCGGACTGTTTGGCTCCGTGATGGCTGAAATTGTGGCCATGAAGGAGGATGAGTGGCAGGAAATTCTGCGCCGGCTGGGCTATTATCTGGGTAAATTTATTTATCTGGCGGACGCCTACGAGGATATAGAAACCGATATTAAGAAGAATAATTACAATCCGCTGCGGGAGCGTTATCAGAATCCGGAATTTGAGGACGACTTTCACACGATTCTTACCATGATGATCGCGGAATGCTGCAAGGCTTTTGAGCAGTTGCCCATTATCGAGCATGTGGACATCCTGCGTAATATCCTGTATTCCGGGGTGTGGTGCAGGTATCTGGTGGTAAGAGAAAAGCGGGAGAAGGAAAAGAATCATGAGTGATCCGTACAGCGTTCTGGGAGTCAGCAGAAGCGCAAGCGACGAGGAAATCAAAAAAGCATATAAGACACTGAGCAGAAAATACCATCCGGATGCCAACATCAATAACCCCAATAAGGCGCAGGCAGAGGAAAAATTCAAGGATATCCAGGCTGCCTATCAGCAGATCATGAAGGAGAGGACAGAAGGATACCAGGGAGACTCCGGTTATGGCGGCAGTGGTTACTCGGGCGGCTACGGCGGAGGCTATGGCAGCAGCGGCTACGGAGGTGGCTACGGCGGCTTTGGCGGCTATGGAAGGCAGCAGCAGAATACCGGTTATGAGGATGATGCTCACCTTCGGGCAGCAGGCAATTATATCCGCAGCGGGTATTACAGAGAAGCCCGCAATGTCCTGGATGGTATGGCAGAGAGCGAGAGAAACGCCCGCTGGTATTATTATAGTGCGCTGGCCCATGCGGGTCTGGGCAATAATGTGAAGGCTTTGGAGCACGCGAAGAAGGCTCAGGCCATGGAACCGGGCAATCAGGATTACCGCTCATTGGTTTCACAGCTGGAGAACGGCGGCTCCTGGTATGCCCGCAGACAGGCGGGATATGGCTTCCCCTCTTCCGGAGGCAGTAATATGTGTGTAAGATGGCTTATCCTTAGTATGATCTGCAACCTCTGCTGCGGTGGGGGCGGTATGTGCTGCGGAGGCGGCATGGGCGGCGGTTATGGCGGCTATGGAGGAATGTACAGATAAAATTTACGAGGGGGCAATATGAACAGGGAGTTTTTAAATTATCAAAAAAACATGATTTTCTGTTGTGTCTTGATTCGGATGGCACAGCCATGAATACCATGGAGGCCAAGCATCAGAAGTGTTTTGGACCGGCTTTCGTGGAGGAATGGGGGCTGGAACTTTATCGTCATCGGGTGCTGGATCTGTGGAATAATATTAATCTGTACTCGGATCTTCGCGGGATTAATCGTTTTCAGGGATTATATGTGACGCTGGCTTATGTAAACGCCAATATCACCCCTGTGGGAGATCTGGAGCCGTTAAAGCGCTGGCTGGATGTAACTGAAAAGTGCTCCAACGCAGCGCTGATTCGCTATATGGAGGATGACGATTCTCCGATTCTGCAAAAGACGCTTCATTGGTCCCAAAAGGCCAGTGAACTGATTCTCACTATGCCGATTTCCGAGCGCTGTCCCTTTGCAGGCGTGGAAGAGACATTGTCCTATGCATCGGAATTTTGCGATATTGTGGTGGTCTCCTCAGCTAATTCCGATGCTGTCTCTGAAGAGTGGGAACGCTATGGACTCAGCTATTATACTTCTCTGGTATTAAGCCAGAACGCGGGTTCTAAGGAGTACTGTATCGGGCAGTTCCTGGAAATGGGCTATGAGAAGAGCAAGGTTCTGATGGTCGGTGATGGCCTGGATGATCTGGAGGCTGCCAGAAATCAGGGCGTTTTATTTTATCCGATTACCATCCGCCGGGAGACGGAGTGCTGGGATCGGCTGCAGAATTTTGCGCTGGACAGCTTTTTGGACGGCCGCTATGCCGGGGACTATGCAAATAAGCTGATTTATGAAATGGAGTCCGCTCTGAGCAGCGATTATGAGACGTGAGAGAAAATGAAAAGGCTGCTGACTTATCCTGCGAAAAATCATGGATTGACCGGAGGTCGCGGAGAGGAGAGCAAAGAAACACCCTGCCTGACCTGAAATGATCGGCAGGGTGTTTGCGTATGAGATTAATTTTCACTTTTTTTCTGTGCCAGCATCGCCGCCACAAAACCCTTAAACAGCGGATGAGGACGATTGGGACGGCTCTTAAACTCCGGATGCGCCTGGGTGGCGATGAAGAAGGGGTGAGTCTCCTTTGAAAGCTCAATCATCCCCACAATGCGTCCGTCCGGGGACAGGCCGCAGAGCTTTAATCCATTGTCCGTCAGGATCTTGCGGAAATCGTTATTGACCTCGTAGCGATGTCTGTGGCGTTCGCTGATCTCGGTACTTCCGTACAATTCTGCCGCCAGAGAATCGGGAGTCAGTGTGCAGGGGTAGGCGCCCAGCCTCAGCGTACCTCCGATATCTTCCACTCCATTCTGATCGGGCATCAGGGCGATCACGGGATAACGGGTGTTGGGATCCAGCTCGATGCTGTGGGCGTCTTTTAAACCGGCTACATTGCGGGCAAATTCCACAATGGCCAGCTGCAGACCCAGGCATAGCCCAAGGTAGGGGATTTTGTGGGTGCGGGCGTATTGAATTGCCAGAATCTTGCCTTCAATGCCCCGGCTGCCAAAACCGCCCGGCACCAGAATTCCTTCCACATCCCCC
Organism: Lachnospiraceae bacterium; assembly: GCA_021205045.1. GTDB lineage: Bacteria > Bacillota > Clostridia > Lachnospirales > Lachnospiraceae > RGIG6307. The sequence goes on from JAJPYH010000033.1 coordinate 3,663, forward strand.
AGAATTTCCTCTGCATTTTCCGGGGTGAGTGTCTCTGAATCCACCCACTTGATATTGACGGTGGTGTGCAGAGGAATACCGCCGTGTTTTAAGGCTTCCACGACGCTCAGGTATGCATCATGGAGCTGAACATATTTTCCTACCAGTGCAACGGTGACGGAGGTGACAGGCGATTTCAGATCGGCTACCATCTGCCGCCAGTCGGTCAGATCAGGTTCGGGGCAGTCCAGATTCAGGCATTTGCAGACCTCCTGGGCCAGGTGCTCCTCCTCCATGGCCAGGGGAGCTTCATATAAATATTCCACATCCAGATTCTGCATGACACGGCTGCTGGGAACATTGCAGAAGAGGGCAATTTTGTCCTTGATCTGCTGATTTAACGGATATTCACTGCGGCATACAATCATGTCAGGCTGAATGCCGATGCTCAGAAGCTCCTTCACGCTGGTCTGAGTGGGTTTGGTCTTCAGCTCCTGACTGGCCGCAATGTAGGGAATCAGGGTCACATGAATCAGAACAGCATTTTCGTGCCCTACCTCATGCTGGAACTGGCGGATGCTCTCCAGAAACGGCTGACTCTCAATATCCCCTACCGTGCCTCCTACCTCGATGATGGCAATGCGGGTGTCGGGATCTGTATAATCTCTGAAAAAACGGCTTTTGATTTCATTTGTAATATGAGGAATAACCTGTACCGTTCCGCCGCCGTAATCTCCGCGGCGCTCCTTCTGCAGGACGGACCAGTAAATCTTGCCGGTGGTCACGTTGGAATTTTTGCCATGACTTTCATCGATAAAGCGCTCATAATGTCCCAGATCCAGGTCAGTCTCGGCACCGTCGTCTGTGACGAATACTTCGCCGTGCTGGATGGGGTTCATGGTGCCGGGATCAATATTGATATATGGATCCAGCTTCTGCATGGTCACTTTATAGCCACGAGCCTTTAAAAGCCGCCCCAGGCTTGCCGCGGTGATGCCTTTGCCAAGGCCGGAAACCACACCTCCGGTTACAAATACGTATTTCACTGCCATGGTTATTTCCTCCGTAATCTTCGATCAGTATTCACTGGTACCTGTAAAACAAAACACCTGCTTATCATACCATAAGGAAAACCGAAAATCCACTGCTTTATTGTTAAAATAATTCACAAATCTTTCATAATTGAAGCTCTTTTTTCATAAATCGAATATTGATTTATGGGGGGGTGAACACCTATAATATACCTGTTAAACTGGCGGTTGCAAACAAATTTGAAAGAAATAACAGCTATGAATTTCTGCTTCCGGCATCATACTAATTTTACAACACAATTGTAACGTACAACAAAGCGAAAACGGGGAAAACAATGAACAAAAATAACCTTGATGAATATAACAACAATCAGAATCAGCCAAATGACAAGGAAAATGGCAATCACGGGAAAGGCGGACCGGGCGGCAATAATAACCGGCCGAATATTATTGCCTTTATCATTACCACCGTGGTCTGCATTATACTGCTGTTAAGCATGTCCAACGCGCTGACCGGCAACTCCCAGGAGGAAATTACTTACAATGAGTTCCTGGGTCTGCTGGAAGCGGATCAGATTGAACTGGTGCAGATCAGCGATTCTGTAATTTATATGCAGCTGAAGGATGAGAGTGAAACCCTGAATCCTCTGGAAGCCTATTACGCCCAGCCCAGTCAGAAGGTTTACAAGACTGCGATGATGGAAGATTATGATACACTGTCAGCCAGGCTGATTGAGGCAGGCGTGGATTTCTCCGGCACCATTCCCAGTACCTCGGGCACCATTCTTACCATGCTGCTGTCTTATGTGCTGCCGATTGTGCTTGTCTGGGGTGCGTTTTACTTTATCATGCGCAGGATGGGCGGCGGACACGGCGGCGGTCTTTTCAATATGGGCAAAAATACCGCTAAGGTTTACAATCCGGAGAATACATCGGTGACTTTCGCTGATGTGGCCGGTGAGGACGAGGCCAAGGAATCGCTGGTGGAGGTTGTGGATTTCCTGCACAATCCGGCCAAATATTCGGGGATTGGAGCGCGCCTTCCCAAGGGAGCTTTACTGGTGGGGCCTCCCGGAACGGGGAAAACTTTGCTCGCCAAGGCGGTGGCCGGTGAGGCCAAGGTGCCGTTCTTTTCTCTGACCGGTTCCGATTTTGTGGAAATGTATGTAGGCATGGGTGCTTCCCGTGTGAGAAGCCTGTTTGAGGATGCCAATAAAAACGCGCCCTGTATTATTTTTATTGATGAGATTGACGCCATCGGCCGCAGCCGTGACAGCAGATACGGCGGCGGGGACAGTGAACGGGAGCAGACTTTAAACCAGCTGCTCTCCGAGATGGATGGATTTGATTCCAGCAAGGGTATTTTTATTCTGGCCGCTACCAATCGTCCGGAGATTCTGGATAAGGCTCTTCTGCGCCCGGGTCGTCTTGACAGGCGCATCATTGTGGAGCACCCGGACTTAAAGGGACGTGTGGAGATACTGAAGGTTCATGCCAAGGGCGTGAAGCTGGATGAAACCGTAGATTTAAAGGAAATTGCTCTGGCTACCAGCGGCGCTGTGGGTTCCGACCTGGCCAATATGATCAACGAGGCTGCCATCAACGCGGTCAAGGAGGGCAGGGAGTTAGTCAGCCAGAAGGATCTGTTCGGCGCGGTGGAGCAGGTGCTGGTGGGCAAAGAAAAGAAAGACCGTATCATGAGCCAGGAGGAACGCAGAATTGTCTCCTATCATGAGGTGGGGCATGCATTGATTACTGCCCTGCAGAAAAACAGCGAACCGGTGCAGAAGATTACCATTGTCCCCAGGACTATGGGTGCGCTGGGCTATGTGATGCAGGTGCCGGAGGAGGAAAAGTATTTAAACTCCAAAGAAGAGCTGTGTGACAGACTGGTGGAGCTTCTGGGCGGCCGGGCCGCGGAGGAGCTGGTATTCCACAGTGTTACTACCGGAGCTTCCAATGATATTGAAAAAGCGACAGAAATCGCCCGTTCCATGATCACTCAGTATGGTATGAGCGACCGCTTTGGCCTGATGTGCCTGGAGACGGTGGAGAGTCAGTATCTGAGCGGCAATAAGCGTCTGATGTGCGCCGATTCCACTGCCGCCATGGTGGACGATGAGGTGATGAAACTCTTAAAGGAGAGTTATCAGAAGGCGCTGGATCTTTTGAAGGATAACCGGGAGGTTATGGACCGACTGGCGGAGTTCCTGATTGAGAAGGAGACCATCACCGGCAAGGAGTTTATGAAGATTTTCCGGGAGCTGAAGGGGATTCCGGAGCCGGAGGAGACAGAAGAGGAAAAGAAGGATCGACTGTTAGAGAAAACTTTTGGAAGCCGGACGGATGATGCCGGGCAGACTCCGGCTGTGCAGGAGGAGCAGAAGCCCTCTGATGAACCGGAACCGGCAAAGGAGGAGAAGGACAACTTTCAGAAAACGCTGGATCAGCAGACGCTGCGGCAGTTAAGAGACGCAGAAGAGGGGAATCCCCCGGGCAGAGGGAGATTTTCCGGGGCTGATTATAAAGATCAGGAGGAGTAAGGCGGCCTCGGGATCTCAAAATCAATAAAAATCCGCAGGAGGGAATCTTGCAGATGTTTCAACTGGAGGAGGAATTAAAGAAGCTACCCAAAAAGCCTGGCGTGTACCTGATGCATGACCAGGCTGATGCTGTTATATATGTAGGAAAGGCGGTCAACCTTCATAACCGGGTGCGAAGCTATTTTCGCAAAAATATAGGGCGCGGCCCCTGGATTGACAGGATGGTCAGCCAGATTGCACGCTTTGAGTATATCGTGACAGATTCTGAGCTGGAAGCTCTTGTGCTGGAGAATAATCTGATCAAGGAGTACAGTCCCAAATACAATACTCTCTTAAAGGATGGAAAGACTTATCCGTATATTAAAGTGACGGTGGGGGAGCCCTACCCCAGAGTACTCTTTTCCAGGAAGCTTCAGAAGGATAAATCCCGCTATTTCGGGCCCTATTCCAGCGCTGCGGCGGTGAAAGACACCATCGAACTGATCAATAAGCTTTTCGGGCTTCGCAGCTGCAACAGAAATCTGCCCAGAGAGATTGGGCAGGAGAGAGCCTGCTTAAATCATCATATTGGACAGTGCGCTGCCCCCTGCCAGGGCTATATTTCCAGAGAGGAGTACGGGCAGAGGGTTCGTAAGGCGCTTGCGTTTCTGAACGGAGACCATCAGGCGGCGATGGAGGAGCTTTCGCAGAAAATGCTTGCGGCCAGCGAGAAGATGGAATTCGAGGAGGCAGCCCGCTATCGGGATCTGATGGCCAGCGTACAGGCAGTCAGTGAAAAGCAGAAGATCACCGACAGCGGCCAGGAGGATAAGGATATCATCGCCCTTGCCAGAGATGAGTCCGACTGCGTGATACAGGTTTTTTTTGTGCGCGGCGGCAGGATGATCGGCAGAGAGCATTATTATATGACGAAAATCGGAAATCGTCCCAGGGAGGAGCTTTTAAGGGAATTTATTTTACAGTTTTACGGAGGAACACCTTTTATCCCCAAAGAACTGATGGTGGAGTGCGACTTTGAGGAGAGGGAGCTTCTGGAGCAATGGCTGACGGGCATTCGGGGTACGAAAGTCTATATCAGAGTTCCTGTAAAGGGCAGTAAGGAAAAACTGGTGGAGCTTGCTCACAATAACGCTTTCATGGTGCTGACCAAGGACAGGGAAAAGCTTAAGAGAGAGGAAGGGCGCACCATCGGCGCAGTAAAAGAGATACAGACTCTCCTGGGATTGGAGAAGCTGAACCGCATGGAGGCCTTTGACATTTCCAATACCAACGGTTTTGAGAATGTTGGTTCTATGGTAGTCTATGAAAAGGGAAAACCCAAGAAAAGTGATTATCGAAAATTCCGGATGCGGACGGTTACAGGGCCGGATGATTATGCCTGCATGCGGGAGGTGCTGACCAGACGCTTTACCCACGGAATTGAAGAGACCAGGCAGCTTCAGGAAAAGAATGTGGATTCGGAGTTTGGAAGCTTTACGAAATTTCCGGATCTGTTACTGATGGACGGAGGAAAAGGACAGGTCAATATTGCTCTGGAGGTGTTAGAGGAGCTACATCTGGATATTCCGGTCTGCGGTATGGTGAAGGATGATTTTCACCGCACCAGGGGACTTTACTATCATAATGAGGAGCTGCCCATAGATACGCACTCCGAAGGCTTTATGCTGATTACGAGAATCCAGGACGAGGCTCACCGCTTTGCTATCGAGTATCATAAAAGCCTGAGGGAGAAGGATCAGGTGAAGAGCCTGCTGGATGAGATTCCGGGGGTTGGACCGGCCAGGAGAAAGGCTCTGATGAGGCATTTCGATTCCATTACCGCGATCAGAAACGCGAGTCTGGAGGAGCTGGCGGCGGTGCCGGAGATTCCCTATAGTGAGGCGAAGAAGATCCGGGAGTTTTTTGAAGGGCAGGAAAACGGTCCGCGGGAACAGGAAACAGCCCCAAAAGAGAGCAGGACGAGTAACGGCGGGATAAAACGGAGCAGGGATAAGCGAGAATAGCAAAAAGAACATACTATAAATACAGGAGGATTCCTATGGGGAACGGGGTATATTTAAAGGAACTGGTGAGAGATCTGGATATCAAAAGCCTGATTCCGGAGATTGATTTCAACAAGCGGAAAATTTACGAGGCGGATGTCAACCGCACTGCGCTGCCTCTGGCTGGATATTTTGACTATTTTGACGGAAACCGCTTACAGATCATCGGTCTGGTGGAGGCCAGCTATCTGCTGCAGCTTTCTGAGGAGAGGAAGGAAGAGGTTTACAGCAAATTGATGTCTTATCATGAAATTCCGGCCATTGTGTTCTGCAGAGGGCTGGAGCCGGATGCGCTTTTTTTACAGAAGGCCCTGGAAAACGGGATTCCGGTATTTACCTCCGATAAGACGACTTCTCATTTTACGGCGGAGGCCATCCGATGGCTGGGCTATAAGCTGGCGCCGGTGATTCGCATTCACGGCGTGCTGGTGGATGTATATGGCGAAGGAGTTCTGATCACGGGCAACAGCGGCATCGGTAAATCGGAAGCGGCGCTGGAGCTGGTAAAGCGCGGCCACCGTCTGGTCAGTGACGACGCGGTGGAAATCCGCAAGATCAGTGATACTTCCCTGATTGGCAGCGCACCGGATGTGACCAAGCATTTTATTGAGCTTCGGGGAATCGGCATTGTGGATATCAAGGAAATGTTCGGTGTATCCAGTGTCAGGGAGAGCCATGAGATCAATCTGGTCATCAATCTGGAGGAGTGGGACAGAGAGAGAGAGTATGACCGCATTGGGCTGGAGGAGCAGTATACAGAGTATCTGGGCAATAAGATCGTAAGCCACACCATTCCTATCCGCCCGGGCAGAAATCTGGCGGTAATTGTGGAAAGCGCGGCCATCAATTACAGGGAAAAGCAGATGGGGTATAACGCGGCAAAAGAGCTGTACCGGCGTCTGCAGCAATCTATGGCGCACAGGAATGCTGAAGATTGAGCCACAGGTGATAGCGCATGAAAGTAAAATGAGTATGGAGGGGCACAAAATGGGTAAAATCGTATTTGGGGTAGATATAGGGGGAACTACCGTAAAGCTGGGAATGTTTGATGATCAGGGTGTGGTGCTGGAAAAGTGGGAGATTCCCACCAGAACAGAAAATCACGGAAGCCTGATTTTGGCAGATATCGCGGAAAGCGTCAGCGTGAGGATGACTGACAGCGGTTATTCTAAAGAGGATGTGCTGGGCATCGGCGTGGGTGCGCCGGGTCCGGTGGACGCGAAAGGAACGATTGGCGGAGCAGTGAATCTTGGCTGGGGAGAGCTTAACATCGCAGAGATTTTACAACCGCTTGCGGGAGTGCCTGTGAAGGCAGGGAATGATGCCAATGTGGCGGCCCTTGGCGAGATGTGGAAGGGCGGCGGCCAGGGATGTCAGGATATGGTGGCTGTCACGCTGGGAACCGGTGTCGGCGGCGGCATCATCGTGAACGGCTCTCTTGTATCCGGTTATCATGGCGCCGGCGGGGAAATCGGACATATGCTGGTGGAAGAGGCGGAAACTGACAGCTGCAATTGCGGTCTGCGGGGCTGCCTTGAGCAGTATGCCTCCGCCCCCGGCGGGGTCCGGCTGGCAAAGAGCCGTCTGGCGGAGGAGCAGGCGCCCAGCAGCTTAAGAACATTTAAGAAACTGACCTGTAAGGATGTATGGGATGCCGTGAAGGCAGGGGATGCTGTAGCTATAGAGGTGGCGGAGCGCTTTGGCTATTATCTGGGCAAGGGGCTGGCAGCTGTGGCCAGTGTGGTTAATCCGGAGGCCTTTGTCATTGGCGGCGGCGTCAGTAAGGCAGGGGAAATTCTGTTTGACTATATTGCGCCCCAGTATCAGAGATTTGCCTTTGCAGGCAGCAGGAAAGCCAGATTCCTTCTGGCAAAGCTTGGCAATGACGCGGGTATTTACGGGGCGGCGAAGCTGATATTGCAGTAAAACAGTATTTTGATGAGGCATGGCGGACGGACAGGAGGAGCCTGACTTTCCCAATAAACGGTGAATTGGATTATGACCGTTTTTCAGCCATTGATGTGAGGATGAAGTTTGAAACAGTTAGATAGTAGTGGTTAGACGAAAAATAGCGTACAGCAAA
>JAJPYH010000265.1 GCA_021205045.1 Lachnospiraceae bacterium
GTATAGCACAAAAGCCATTATTTGGCCAGTTATTTATTTTATGTTATACTAGTAGTAACATTGCATTTCGATATGCGGCAGATGGCTTCGGGGGCGTACACGCAGGAATGCTGTGATGTCTGCAGCGGTTTTATTTATGTCTTGCAGTTGCCGTTGAGTGTGTGCGCACGGAAACCGTAAAATATCGTATCGATCATAATATTTTCTGAAATCCGGGGGAAAAGCTATACTTTTGCCGATTTTTATGGTAAATTAAACTGTTGTGGGAGGTGAAGCTTCAGATGCAGAGTCAGAGAAAGGGAAAATCGAATATTGTATTTGACCGTCTTTTTGTTATGGTTTTTTTTGACATTCTGTTCATCGTCATCGCTTCTTTTATGGCTATTTATATCCGGTTTGAGTTTAGCTTTAACTCTATCACACCGGTATTTCTGGAGCATTATATCCGTCTGCTCCCCATTACCATTGTCACCACCATTCTTCTGTTCTTCCTTTTTAAGCTATACAGCAGCGTGTGGGAATATGCCAGTACCAATGAACTGGTGAAGCTGATCTGCGCGACTCTCTGTTCTGCCGGGATCCAGCTGATTGTCTCCTATGCGCTGCCGCTTTATATGCCCAGGAGCTATCATGTCCTGTACTGGTTTATGCTGTTCGGACTGACCGGCATTTACCGTTTTGGCGGCCGGATTCTCAAGAATTTCCATTCCGCGGGCGCGGCGGATAAGCGCACCATGAAAAACGTCATGCTGATCGGCGCCGGCGAGGCTGCCAACGCCATCATCCGGGAGGTGGAGATCAGCAGATATGTGAATATGAAGATTGTGTGCATGATCGACGACGATCCCTCCAGACAGGGGAAATATATGCGGGGCATTCCCATTGTAGGCGGCAGAGATAAGATCATCGACGCGGCTCAGCAGTATCGTGTAGATGAGATTATTTTCGCCATTCCTTCCGCCTCCGCGCAGACAAAAAAAGAGTTTTTTGAAATCTGCAAGGAGAGCGGCTGCAAGATTGTGACCTTGCCGGGGATGTATCAGCTGATCAATGAGGATGTTTCCATTGCCAAACTCAAGGATGTGGAGATTGAGGATCTGCTGGGAAGGGAGCCCATCAGGATCAACGTGGACGAGATTCTGGGCTATGTCAGCGGAAAGGTGGTGCTGGTTACCGGCGGCGGAGGCTCCATCGGCAGCGAGCTGTGCAGACAGATCGCCGCCCACAACCCAAAGCAGCTGATCATTGTGGATATTTATGAGAATAACGCCTATGATATTCAGCAGGAGCTGATCAGAAATTACCCGGAGCTGGATTTAAAGACGCTTATTGCGTCTGTGAGGAATACCGCCAGAATTGAGAGTATCATGGAAACCTACCGGCCCGACATTGTCTATCATGCGGCAGCCCACAAGCATGTGCCGCTGATGGAGGACAGCCCCCGGGAGGCCATCAAAAACAATGTCTTTGGCACCTACAAGACAGCAAAGGCGGCGGACAAATACGGCGTGGAAAAGTTTGTGCTGATTTCCACTGACAAGGCGGTCAACCCGACCAATGTCATGGGCGCCAGCAAACGGCTGTGTGAGATGGTGGTGCAGATGATGAATGAGAAATCGGACACCAACTTTGTGGCGGTGCGCTTCGGCAATGTGCTGGGCAGCAACGGCAGCGTTATTCCTCTGTTCAAAAAGCAGATCGAGGAGGGCGGCCCGGTGACGGTCACTCATCCGGATATCATCCGTTATTTTATGACCATCTCCGAGGCAGTGTCCCTGGTACTGCAGGCGGGCGCCTACGCGAAAGGCGGCGAGATTTTTGTGCTGGATATGGGGGAGCCGGTGAAGATCCTGGATCTGGCCGAGAACCTGATTAAATTGTCCGGACACCGTGTAGGAGAGGACATTGAGATCAAATTTACCGGTCTTCGTCCGGGAGAAAAGATGTATGAGGAGCTTCTGATGAATGAGGAGGGGCTGCAGAAAACAGCCAATCAGAAAATTTTTATCGGGAAGCCCATTGATTTTGACAGGAAGCTTTTTGAAACGCAGTTAGAAGGGCTGAATGCGGCCGCCAATGATGAGACCAGTGACATCAGGGCGGTGATTCAGTCCATTGTACCAACCTATCATTACACAAAGAATTGAGGATCAGGCAATGTTTTTGACGCAGAATCTGAAGAGTACAATCACCCCCTTTCCCTCCAAACTGTGGCTTTCCTCGCCTACCATGCACGGAACGGAGTTAAAGTATGTGCAGGAAGCCTATGATACCAACTGGATGTCCACGGTGGGGGAGAATATCAATGAAGTGGAGAAGCTGGCAAGCAGTAAGGTGGGCTGCCGGTACGCTGTGGCCCTCTCCTGCGGGACAGCGGCTCTGCATATGGCGGTAAAGCTGGCAGGAGTCAGACCCGGGGAGAAGGTGTTCTGCTCGGATATGACCTTTGACGCTACTGTGAATCCGGTGGTATATGAGGACGGCGTGCCTGTATTTATCGATACGGAATACGACACCTGGAATATGGACCCGGCGGCTCTTGAGAAAGCCTTTGAGCTTTATCCCGGGGTTCGCGTGGTGGTGGCCGCACATCTGTACGGTACGCCGGGAAAAATCAATGAGCTCCGCAAAGTCTGCGGAGAGCATGGAGCGGTTCTTATCGAGGACGCCGCGGAATCCCTGGGAGCGACCTATCAGGGCATCCAGACGGGAAGCTTTGGAGATTACAATGCCATCAGTTTTAACGGCAATAAGATCATTACAGGCTCCAGCGGCGGCATGTTTCTGACAGACAGCCTGGAGGACGCCAATAAGGTGAGAAAGTGGTCCACCCAGTCCAGGGAAAACGCCCCATGGTATCAGCATGAGGAGCTGGGGTATAATTACCGGATGAGCAATGTGATCGCCGGGATTGTGCGGGGACAGTTCTCTTATCTGGAGGAGCATATCGCGCAGAAGAAGGAGATTTATTACAGATATCAGGAGGGCTTCCAGGGCCTTCCGGTGCGGATGAATCCCTTTGATCAGGAAAATTCCGAACCCAATTACTGGCTTTCCTGCCTTCTCATTGATGAAGAAGCCATGTGCAGACAGGTCAGGGGAGAACAGGAAGCGCTGTTTGTCCCGGAGCATGGGAAGAGCTGCCCCACTGAGATTCTGGAAACTCTTGCGAAGTATAACGCAGAGGGACGACCCATTTGGAAACCCATGCACATGCAGCCTGTTTACCGTATGAATGGTTTTGTGACCAGGGAAGGAAACGGCAGAGGAAAGACCAACGCCTATATCAGCGGCGGCAGTCTGGGACAGGACGGCAGACCTTTGGACGTGGGCATGGATATCTTCCACAGAGGGCTATGCCTGCCCAGTGACAATAAGATGACAAAAGAGCAGCAGGACATTGTGATTGCGCTTGTACGAAGCTGTTTTGAGTAGGTTGTCTGACAGAGAAAAATCGTGGGATGACAATTGGTGTGAAGTTGTTTTGAATGGGGTATTATGGCAAAACGAAAACAGGGAATTTACGAAAAATTTATCAAGCGCGGGCTGGATCTGATCTGTTCATTGATCGTCATTGTCTTTTTCTGGTGGGTGTACGTCATCATCGCGGTTTTAGTGAGAGTGAAGCTGGGCAGCCCGGTGCTTTTCAAACAGGAAAGGCCGGGAAAGGATGAGAAAATCTTTAAGCTTTACAAGTTCCGCACTATGACGGATGCCAGAGACGGGGATGGAAATCTTTTGCCGGACGAGCAGAGGCTGACCGGATTTGGGAAGACGCTGAGAGCCACCAGTCTGGATGAATTACCGGAGATTTTCAATATTTTAAAGGGGGAGATGTCCCTGATCGGTCCCAGACCCCTTCTGGTGCGTTATCTTCCCAGATACAATGAAACCCAGCACAGGCGCCATGAGGTTCGGCCGGGTTTGTCCGGCTGGGCCCAGGTGAACGGGCGCAACGCCATCAGCTGGGAGGAAAAGTTTGAACATGATGTCTGGTATGTGGATCATATCAGCTTTGGGCTGGATATGAAGATTATCCTGATGACGGTGCAGAAGGCTTTCCTTTCCCATGACGGCATCAGCAGCGCCACTTCCGCCACCATGGAGGAATTCATGGGAAGTGAAAACGTAAAATAAAGGAGTCTGTCAGTGAAAAATTTGCTTATTATAGGCGCAGGCGGCTGCGGCCGGGAAGTACTGCAGTGGGCGAAGGATGTCAATACTGCCCTGATCAGAGAGGGAAAGCAGCCCAGATGGAACATCAAAGGTTTTCTGGATGACAATCCCCGGGCATTGGATGGCAAGAAGTGCGATATCTGTGTGCTGAGCAGTGTGGATGATTATGAAATATCAGAAAATGATGAATTTATCTGCAGCATAGGCAGCAGCGTGATCCGCGAAAGGGTCATGGACAAAATGAAGGAGAGGGGAGCTGCTTTTACGGGGATTGTCCATCCCACGGCGATTGTGGCGGACAGCGCTGTCTTAGGGGAGGCGGTGATTATCTATCCCTTTGCCCTGATTTCCGACAATGCGGTCATTGGAGACGGATGTATTGTCAATATGTATTCGTCCATTGCTCATGATTCGAAGCTGGGAAGATACTGTACCATCAGCGCCCATTGCGATGTGACCGGTATGTGTACTCTGGGAGAGCATGTGTTCATGGGTACCACCTCCAATCTTGTTCCATCAAGCCGGGTAGGGAACCATGTTTATATCTGCGCCGGGAGTACCGTTATGACGAGGCTGCGGGACGGAGTAAAGGTGCTGGGCTGCCCCGCGAGAAAGGTTGCTTTGTGAAGAATTGCCCTGGAAGAATAGCTTTGCAAATAATTGACCTGCGGAGGATAGCTTTGCAAAATAATTGCCCTGTAAAGGATAGCTCTGCAAAACAATTGACTGACGGAGACTGCTCTGTAAAATCATTGACCTGTGAAGGAGAATACGTAAAATGACCGAAGAAAAATTTCTGGAATTTATTGCGGATATTATGGATGTGGATGTTGCTGAGATTTCGATGGATACCGGATATAAGGTGTATCCGGAATGGGATTCTCTGATGATGCTCAATCTGATTATGGAGATCGAGGAGGAGTACCAGGTTCGTATCCCCCTGGAAAGGGTGGGAGAAATTAAAACCCTGGGGGATATGTATGACATGATCAGAAAGTAAAGGATCTGTAAGAGGAACGGCAAATGGCAAAACGAAAACTGGCGATATTGTCCAATATTACGGTGGACCTGATCCGGATGAAGCTGTCCTCCCGATTTGATATATACATTCCGGAAGGCTTTGATACCTGGATTCTGGAGTGTCTGAATCCGGAAAGCGGAATTTATACGGGAAAAGTGGATGCTGTTGTGATTCTGCTGGACGGCACGGCGGCTTCCGGCTGGGAAAGCCTGGAGGAGGCGGAGGAAACCCTGAATTCCTGGAAACAGGGCATTCTGGCGCTGACGGGGAATATGACGGAGGTGCTTGTTTTTATTTCCACGGTGGATTTCCGCTTAAACCGCATCCGGGCGCTGGAGGAGAGACAATACCGGATATCTTTGCAGAATGAGTGGTATCAGTTTGCGCAGGAGATTGCGGAGAGGACGGACAATGTCTATGTCTTTGACCTGGCGGATGTGATTGCCGACATGGGCAGAAAGCAGTTCTATTCCGACAAAATGTGGTATATGAGCAGTATGCCCTACTCCAGAGAAGGACTGAAAGCCGTTTGCAATGTGATCACCAATCTGATGGGCAGTGCCTTTGACACCAGAAAAAAGATCATTGCCCTGGATCTGGACAATACCCTGTGGGGAGGGGTGGCCGGGGAGGACGGACCGGAAGGAATCGAACTTTCCAATCATAAGGAAGGCCAGAGATTCTATGATTTTCAGAGGCAGCTTCTGGAGATGAACAAACGAGGCGTCCTTCTGACCCTGGTTTCCAAGAATAATCCTGAGGATGTGGAGCCGGTTTTGAGAGAGCATCCCTTTATGCTGTTAAAGGAAGAGCATTTTGTTTCTCCCAAAATCAACTGGCAGGAAAAGGCTGTCAATTTAAAGGAGCTGGAGGCAGAATTGAATCTGACCGAATCCTCCTTTATCTTTGTGGATGATAATCCGGCAGAGAGAGAAGGAGTGAAGGCCGGCTGCCCTCAGGCGGAGGTCGCGGATTTCCCTGATGACACCACCCAGCTGGCGGCATTCGCGGAAAAGCTATATGTGGATCAGCTCAGACCCCTGAGAATTTTGAAGGAAGACCTGAATAAAACCCGGATGTACCAGAATGAAGAGCTGAGGAAAAAGGATGCCGCGGCCAGTCTCAATCTGGAGGATTATCTGGCGAAGCTGGAGATGAGAGCGGATATTCATCGGATGCGGGACAGTGAGATGGACCGCGTGGTTCAGCTTTGCGGAAAGACCAATCAGTTTAATGTGACCACAAAAAGATATTCCAGAAATGAGATCTGTGAAATAGCGGCCCGGCCTCAGAACGCGGTGTATGTAGCTTATCTGTCAGATAAATACGGGGAAAGCGGACTGACGGGCGTGGTGATTTTGCTGGGCGAAGGGGAGGAAATAAGGATCGACTCCTTCCTGATGAGCTGCCGTGTCATGGGGCGTAAGCTTGAGGATGTGATTATGAATGAGCTGATTTGGCATTACTGTTCTGATACGGCTGTTTTTACAGCGGAGTATATTCCTACCTCTAAAAATCTTCCGGTGAAGGATTTGTATGACCGGCTGGGATTTTCTCTGAGTCATGAGCAAAACGGCGTGAAAGAGTACCGGGCTGTGCTGAAGGATTATCAGCGCCGGGAGTTTCCCTTTTATCAGGAAATCTGTTTTGAAAGCGGAAAATTGTAAGAATGAACGGCTGATGGAGAGGACAAAGGGATGAGAATTGATCATGTGGGTTATGCAGTCAGAAGGATGGAAAAGGCAGTACGCACCTTTGAAGCCCTTGGCTATCAGTTTGACGAGCCTGTGGATGACCATGACAGAAATATCAGAATCAGGTTTGGACAAATGGACGGATACCGCATTGAGCTTGTACAGCCTTTATCCCGGGAGGAGCCGTCGCCGGTGGATACCTACCTGCGCAGAGTGGGCTCCATGCCCTATCATATCTGCTATCGTTCCGATGCCTTTGAGCAGGATATTGACGATCTGTGCGGGAAGGGCTTTCAGGTGCTCAATGCTCCTCAGCCGGCAGCGGCATTTTCGGGGAAAAGGGTATCGTTTCTGATTCATCCGGCCATCGGCATGCTGGAGCTGGTGGAGGAATGAGAAGTATAAGCTAAGGGGGCGGGAAAACCGTGAAAATACTTTATGTTACAACAGTGTCAATTACGATGAGCTTTTTTGAGGCGCATTTCCGGATGCTGCTTGAGGAGGGGCATACCGTAGAACTGGCCTGCAACTGCGAGGAGCCCCTTCCTGATTTTTGCGTTGATATGGGGTTAAAGGTATATTCCATTCCCTTTTCCCGCTCTCCGCTGTCCAAAGATAATCTGACCGCTGCCGGAGAGCTGAAAAAGGTGGTGGAAGCAGGACATTACGACATTGTCCATACTCATACGCCCACGGCCTCCGCCTGCGTCAGGCTTGTGTGCAGGAAATTCAGAAAGCAGGGCCTGAAGGTGTTTTACACTGCTCATGGTTTTCACTTCTATCAGGGGGCTCCGGCGAAGAACTGGCTTCTGTTTTATCCCGTGGAATGGCTCTGCGCCCACTGGACGGATGTGCTGATTACCATCAATAAGGAGGATTTTGAACGCGCGAAAAGATCCTTCAGGGCCGGAAAGGTTCTGTACATTCCCGGAGTCGGGATTGATCTGGAGAAATTCGGAAAGCAGTCGGCGGACAGGACGGCAAAAAGGCGGGAGCTAGGGATTCCTGAAGACGCTGTTCTGCTTTTATCGGTCGGTGAACTGAATGAAAATAAAAACCATGAAACCATGATAAAAGCCCTGAAAGGCATGGATATATATTATTGCATCGCCGGACAAGGGGATAAGGAAAGCAATTTAAGAAAACTGGCCTCTGAACTGGGAATGGAAAACCGGGTGAAGCTTTTAGGGTACAGGAAGGATGTAAGGGAGCTTTATCAGACGGCGGATGCTTTTGTATTTCCTTCCTATCGGGAAGGTTTGTCCGTGTCGCTGATGGAGGCGATGGCCAGCGGACTTCCTTGCGTGGCCAGCCGGATCCGGGGCAATACGGATCTGATTGATGAAAAGGGCGGCGTATTGTTTGACCCTCATAGTACGGATCAGGCATCGCAGGCTGTCAGAACCCTGCTTGCCGGCAACAGGAGGGCCATGGGAGAGTACAATATGCAAAAGGTCAGAAGATTCAGCACCCAGGATGTCATCTGTCAGCTGAGAGATGTGTATGCGGTGGTCAACTGAGAGAGGACGGGGAAATGATTTCAGTAATTGTCCCGGCGTATAATGCGGAGCGGTTTATAGAGAATGCACTGAACAGTGTGCTTCGGCAGACTTGCTCTGATTTTGAGATCATTGTAGTTAATGACGGCTCACAGGATTCCACAGACAGGATCTGCCGGAAAATGGCTGCGTCAGATCAGAGGATTCGTTATTTTGGCAAAAAGAATACCGGTGTCTCCGACACCCGCAATTTTGCTTTTTCCAAAATGACAGGAGAATATGTTTTTTTTCTGGATGCTGATGATTTCCTCCCGGAGAAAGCCTTTGAGCTTCTGATGGCGGAGATGGAGAAGGGTGATTGCGACGCGGTATATGGGAATCACGCTTACAGCTACGGTGCAGATCCTCTGCCCCGTGTTCCCCGGATTGCGTCCGGCGTGTATCATTGGGATGAGCTGAAGAATATTTTTCTGGATGATGGGACATTAACCGGGATTCTCTTTGGAAGCGACTGCGGCGTCTTGTATAAAAGCAGTGTCATTCAGGAGCATCATCTGCGGTTCTGCTGTGAGATGAAGGTGAATGAGGACGGACTTTTCAATCTGGAATTTTTGATGGCTGCGTCACAGATCAGGGTGATGGAGGAGCCTTATGTCTATGTTTATAATCAATGGAAGAGCCATGCGGACAGGCCCCTTGAGAGGGATTACAGATTTGACAGTTCCGAGAGGATCATTGAAGCCTGCCTGGAGGGAAAGGGACTGAAGGAAGAATTTGCTGATCAGCTGTCCTGCCGGAAGGTGAGCGTGGCCTTCTGGAATGCGGTCAGGGTGAAGGATGCGAAGACAGATCTGAAACAGGCTTGCCTTTATCTGCAGGAACTGTTTGGCGATCCTGAAGTGAAGGAAGGACTGAGATGTCTTGACTATTCCCGGATGAGCAAATATAAAAGAGTATTTTGTTTTCTGATGCGCCGCCGGATGTACGCGGCTTTTTATCTGTTGCTCCGCTATATCTATCCGATGGCGGAGAAAGTAATCAAGAGGTAGTCTGTATTGAACAAGCAATATAAAAAACTGAGCGTCAACGTGGCCGCCATCACCATCGGCAATTTTTCATCCAAGATTTTATCCTTTCTGATTGTGCCCATTTACACGGCGGTTCTGACCACCCAGGAGTATGGGATTGTGGATACACTGTCCACCACCATCAGCCTTCTGTATCCGTTTTTTACCCTGCTGGTCAGTGAGGCGGTGCTTCGTTTCGCGCTGGACAAAAACGCGGATCAGAAGCAGATTTTCTCCATCGGCTTCTGGATCACGATTTTTGGTTTTTTAGCGGCGCTTTTGGTTTCTCCTGTTTATTTTCTGTTTGACGGCCTGCAGGGCTATTATGTTTATTTCATTCTTTATTATTTTGCGACCACCCTGCAGATGGTGCTGAATTATTTTATTCGGGGGATTGAGAGGGTCAAACTGTTTGCCTTCAACGGTTTTCTGGTGACCTTTGTATATCTGCTTCTGAATATTGTGTTTCTGCTGGTGCTGAAAATCGGGGTACACGGTTATTTTCTGGCGCTGATTATTTCCAGTTTTGCGGGCTGCGCCTTCACATGGATCGTGGCGAGGCTGCATCATTATCTGATCTGTCCCTGGAGGATGGACAGGACGCTGATCGGGCAGATGCTGCGCTACTCCGTTCCCATGATTCCCAACTCCATCAGCTGGTGGATCAGCACCTCCGCGGACAAATACATTCTCATTTTTTTCCACGGCTACGCGCTGGCGGGAGTCTATGCCACCTCCCAGAAAATCCCCTCCCTGTTTGCCATGATCGGCACCATTTTTCTGAATGCCTGGCAGATTTCGGCGGTGGAGGATTTCGGCAGTGAGAAGTCCAGATTATTCTATTCGGATATTTACAGAAAATATTCTTCCCTGAATATTGTGGTGGTGTCCGCCTTTATCTGCGGCACTCAGCTTCTGTCCAGGATTCTTTTTGCCAGTGAGTATTACGAGGGCTGGATATATACGCCGGTGCTGTTATTTTCCTTTGTGTTCCATGCACTGGCCGGATTCCTGGGGACGATCTACACCTCGGCCAAGGAGACGAAATTTCTGTTCGGCTCCGCGGTGGCGGCGGCTGTGGTCAATATTGCCCTGAATTTTATGCTGATACCGGGACTTGGAGCCATGGGAGCGGCCTGGGCCACCCTGATCAGCTATTTTGTGATGTGGCTGGTGAGACTCTTAGATTCCAGGCGTTTCATCCGGCTGGATATTCATCTGAAAAAGGACGTTGTTTCCGATGTGCTGATTCTGGTGCAGATGGGACTATTATATCTGCAGACGATTCCTGCCTACATAGGAGTGTTCGGAGTGTTTTTCCTGCTGGTGTTTTTGCACAGAGAGATTGTGGTTGAGGTGCTGCATCTGGTGACTGACAGGCTGCATTTGATGAGAGGAGACGCGGAATGAGAGTATCTTTGAAAGCGCTTGGTCAGATCAATCCATTTACGATGGAGAAGGAGAAGCTGGATCGATGGGCCTGGGCCTTTATCGCTTTTTGCTTTTGCTGGACGGACCTGGCGGATTACTATTACTGGTGCGACATCAAAAAGCTGGGCGTGTGGGTGATCGCCGCCCTCTATTGCTATATCCGCTTTGATATATATAAAAAATGGAAAAAGCATCATATCATCATCGGCGTCCTGCTTGGGATTGCCTGATGGATTTATTTTTTCAA
>JAJPYH010000164.1 GCA_021205045.1 Lachnospiraceae bacterium
ATTTACACTGTTACACCTTAAGCAAGATGCTCCACATGGAGAAAAAGGGCGAGCCCCAGAGCCTGTACCGTAGGGAGGGTCACCTGGATCTGGAGCGGATGACAGAGAGCGGCTATCTGCTGCAGTGTTTTGCAGCCTTTGTCTTTATGGGCAGGGGCGGAGATCCTTATGAGAAGGGAAAGGAGCTGGCGCAGTTATTTCAGAAATGTATGAAGGAGTACGAGCCTTTCATAGCGCCGGTATATCATTTCTCCGATATTGAGAAAAATAAGGAAGTCGGGAAATTGTCCACCATGCTGACCATCGAGGAGGGCGGCGTACTGCAGGGCAGCTTTGAGAAGCTTCAGGAGTTCTACGGGTATGGCGTCCGGCTGATCACTCTGACCTGGAATTTCCCCAATGAGCTGGGGTATCCGGGGGCGAAGGAGGAGACGCCGGTGCCGGAGGCGCCTCACTGGCAGGTGAAGGGGGAATATCCGGGGCTGACGAAGCGGGGCCTGGAGATGGTGGAGGCCATGGAGGAGCTGGGGGTTGTGGTGGATGTGTCTCATCTGTCCGACGCCGGCTTCTGGGATGTGGCGAACTGCACTCACAAGCCCTTTGTGGCCAGTCATTCCAACGCCAGGAGCGTCTGCGGGCACAAGCGGAACCTGACGGATGGGCAGATCCGAGCGCTGGCGGAGCACGGCGGCGTGACGGGACTGAATTTTTCCGCTGATTTTCTGAATGATGATAAAAATAAAATCAGCCTGGATGATTTTGTCCGGCATGCGCTTCACATCATTGATGTGGGCGGAGAGGATGTGCTGGCGCTGGGCAGTGATTTTGACGGTATTGAGACCAACCTGGCCATGCCCCACTGCGGGGAAATGCCCCGGTTATTTGACGCCATGAAAAAAGCGGGCATGTCGGAGCGTGTGATTGACAAGGTCAGGGGGAAGAATGCCCTGCGTGTGTTGAAGGCGGTATTGAAATGAGTCTGCAGTTTATTCTGGGGGGCAGCGGCAGTGGAAAGAGCGCTGCCCTCTATCACTTTATGATTTCAGAGGCAGTGAAGCATCCGGAACGGCAGTATGTGCTGCTGGTGCCGGATCAGTACACCATGCAGATTCAGCGGCAGATGGTGCAGCTCCATCCGGGGCATGCTCTTTTCAATGTGGATGTGCTGAGCTTTGGCCGTCTGTATCATAAGGTGAAGGAGGAGCTGGGCGGCGGGGAGCTGGTGGCTTTGGACGACACCGGTAAAAACCTGATTCTGCGGGCTCTGTCCTCCTCTATGTCCGCTGACCTGCCGGCCATCGGCGGCCTGATGGAAAAGCAGGGCTATGTGTCGGAGGTGAAGAGCCTGATTTCAGAGTTCATGCAGTACGGCATTTCGCCGGAGGGCATGGACGGGCTGATTGAGGCCGGTGCCGGGAGAAAGGGCTTACAGGCCAGGCTCAGGGATATTCAGAAGCTGTACGGCTTATTTTTGCAGAGGCTGGAAAACAAATACCGCACCAGTGAGAGCATCTATCCGGAGCTCACCAGGCGGCTTTCGGAATCGAAAATCATCCGGGGCAGCGTGGTGGCCTTTGACGGTTTTACGGGATTTACGCCGGTGCAGCTGCCGCCGGTGCAGCAGATCATGCTGCTGTCCTCCCGCTGCTATGTGGCGCTGACCATAGACTGTGATCCGGCAAAGGTGACGGTGGAGCAGCAGCTTTTTTATACATCGGCCAAGACCATCCGGGAGCTGGAGAGGCTGGCTGCGGGAGCGGGGGTGAAGACGGAGGAGTATTATTTCTGTGAGAGCGGGAAGCGTTTTCAGTCAGCTCCCGGCTTTGCTGTGGGGATGAATGAGACCGGAAATCTGATGGCGAAACGGGACAGAACTGTGATCGGGAATCTGATGGCGGAACCGGACAGAACTGAGTCTGGGAATCTGATGGCGGAACCGGACAGCTCTGTGATCGGGAACGCTGCGACGAAACCGGATGCCAGGCGAAGCAAAAATGAAAATTCACGGGGGGATGTATCGGAGCTTGCCTTTTTTGAACGTCACCTGTTCCGATATGACGGCGCCGTTTACCCTCAGGAGTGCAGGCACATTCATCTGGGGTATGCCGCCAATCCTGCCGAAGAGAGCCGTCAGACTGCCATTTGGCTGCACAGGCTGGTCAGGGAGCGGGGACTCAAATACCGGGAGACGGCGGTGATCTGTGCGGGGCTGGACGCTTACAGCCATCATCTGCAGGAGGCCTTTGCCCGGATGGACATTCCCTGCTTTGTGGACGCCACGGCGGGGCTGTTGTCCAATCCTTTGCTGGAATATGTGCAGGGGCTTCTGGAACTGGTGGAAAAGGACTTTTCCTTTTCAGCGGTGATGCGTTTCCTCAGAAGCGGCCTGTCCGACCTGAGCCGGGAGGAGACGGATTTGCTGGAGCTGTATCTGGGGCAGGCGGGAATCCGGGGCAGGCGTGCCTGGGCAAAAGCTTTCACCAGGCTGGCCAGCCGCTTTGATCTGGGAAAGGTCAACGAGCTGCGGGAGCGGCTGATGGAGGAGCTTGCGCCTCTGCTTTCGGCGGCCGCGGACCGGCAGGCCACGGTGCGTACCCAGATGACGGCGCTTTATGAATTCCTGGTGCAGACGCAGACGGAGCAAAAGCTCGCGGCCATGGAGGAGGAGTTTAATTCCCAGGGCGATGTGGTCAGAGCCAGGGAATACCGTCAGGCGTACAGTAAGCTGATGGGGCTGTTTGACCAGATGGCGGCGCTGATGGGAGAGGAGCAGCTGGCCTTTGGCGAGACCGCGCGGATTTTGAGGGCGGGCTTTGAGGAACTCAGAGTGGGCGCCATCCCCGCCAGGCTGGATCAGGTGCTGGTGGGAGATCTGGAGCGCACCAGGCTTCCTCAGGTGAAGGTGCTTTTTGTGCTGGGAGTCAACGATGTGAACATCCCGGGCAGTTCAGGCCGTGGCGGCATGCTGTCCGACCTGGAAAGAGAATATCTGCTGGACCGGGGCGTGGAGCTGGCGCCCAGCCGTCGCCAGCTGCAGTTCCGCCAGCGCTTTTATCTTTACCAGCAGCTGACCAGCCCCGGTGAGGAGCTGTATCTGTCCTGGTCCCTTGTGGATAACGGGCAAAAGGAGCTGCGGCCCTCTTATTTTATTCATACAGTGCAGAAGCTGTTCCCCTCTCTTTGGGCGAAGCCTCTGGGGGAGGAGCAGCCGGAGCATGTGAGCGAGCTGCCTTTGCGGGTGGCTGTCTTATTGCAAAAATACGTACAGGGGCTTTCTGGGGAGTCTGAAACGGATGAATTGCTGGAATTGCTGGTATTATTCAGAAAATATTATGGTGACGCCGGTGTCACTTCCTATATTGAGGGAGCCTTCCGGCAGGGCGGAAGGGAAAGAATCGCGCCGGAAATTGCCAGGGATCTGTACGGCAGCGTGCTCTACGGCAGCATCAGCCGCCTGGAGAATTTTGCCGCCTGTCCTTATGCCCATTTTCTGAAATATGGTCTGCGTCTGAGGGAGCCCAGGGAGTACCGGCCGGAGAGCGTGGACATGGGTAATATTTTCCATGATGTGCTGGCGGGCTTTGGCAGAGATCTGGGGGAGGCCGGGTATGACTGGCAGAGCTTCCCGGCGGATTTCGCGGAGGAAAAATTAAACAGCAGGCTGGAGGAGGTTCGCACACTTTACGGGGATGAACTGATTCTGGACAAGGCCAGAAACGGCTATGCCCTGGAAAGGGCGGGCAGAATTCTGCGGCGCACGGTGGAGGTGCTGCAGACCCATATGCAGGCCGGGAATTTCAGAACCTATGGGCTGGAGCTGCCCTTCTCGGTGGACTGTCAGTGGAATCCTTCCCGGGAGCTTTTCATGCGACTGGAGGGGCGCATTGACCGGGTGGATGTGGCGGAGCAGGACCAGGATGTGTATGTGAAGGTCATCGATTATAAATCCGGCAATCAGCAGTTTTCGGTGGACAGTCTGTACGCCGGGCTGCAGCTGCAGCTGACGGTGTATCTGGACATGGCCTCCAGGCAGCTGGCGGAGCAAAATCCGGGCAAAAGGGTGCGCCCCGCAGCCATGTTTTACTATCGGGTGGCGGATCCGGTGGTGGACATGGAGGGAGAGGAATCTCTGGACGAGCTGCCCCAGCTTCGCTTGAGAGAGCAGCGATCCAGAGGGATTCTCAACGATTCTCCTGAGGCGGTGGAGCTTCTGGATCATACCTTCGAGAAGAGCTCCGATGTGATTCCTTTCACTCGCAATAAGGACGGGCAGGCGGCCAGAGGGTCGAAGTCCTGCACGGAGGAGGAGCTGCTGCTGATGGAGCGCTACTCTGAGCATAAGGTGGATGAGCTTGGACGGCAGATCCGTCAGGGACATATTGAGGCAAGCCCTTATCAGCAGGGTACGGAGGAGGGCTGTACCTGGTGTCCCTACAGGGGGTGCTGCAGCTATGATGAGAAGCTGCCCGGCTACAGGAAGAGAAGGATTCCGGTGATGGAGCAGGAGGAGGCGCTGGAAAAGATGCGGGAAAGCCTGCGGGAGGACACATGAGCATGACATATACCCCGGATCAGCAGCGGGTGATTGAAACGGAAAATAAAAACATTCTGGTGTCTGCTGCGGCGGGCAGCGGCAAGACGGCGGTGCTGGTGGAGCGGATTATCAGGAAAATCACTGACCGGGAGCATCCCCTGGATATCGACCGGCTGCTGGTGGTCACCTTTACCAATAACGCTGCGGCCAGTATGCGGGAGCGGATTGGCCAGGCCATTGAGCGGGAGCTGGAGCAGCATCCTCAGGATGTTCATCTGCAGCGGCAGGCGGTGCTGGTGCATCAGGCGCTGATCACTACCCTTCACAGCTTCTGCCTGTATCTGGTCAGAAATCATTTTGAGCAGATCGGGCTGGAGCCGGATTTTGTGGTGGCGGACGAGGCCACTGTGGAGCTTCTGAGCAAAGAGGTGAAGGACGATTTGCTGGAGCGGTATTTTGCCGGGGCCGATCCGGACTTTCTGTATATGGTGGAGTATCTGTGCCACACCGGACGGGAGACTGCCCTGGAGGATAATATTGACCAGTTGTATCGGCGGGCCATGAGCATGCCCTTCCCGGAGGAATGGCTTGCAGAGCGAAAAAAGGACTATGATTTCTCTACTCTGGAGGAGTTTACAACCCGGCCCGCGGGAGCCTTTCTGCTTTCTCACATCCAGGGGCTTCTGGCCTCCTGCCGGGAGGGATATGAGGCTGCACTGAAGATTGCCATGGAGCCGGACGGCCCTTATGTGTATGTGGATACCCTGGAGAAAGAGCTGGAATATCTGGAAAGGCTGTGCGCCATGGATTCTCTGGAGAAGCTCAGGGAGTATCTGCCCGCCATGGAGTTTTCCAGGCTTTCCACCAAAAAGGACGTGATCATCGATCCGGGTAAGCGGGAGGCGGTGAAAAACCGCCGTACTCAGATGAAAAAAAATCTGGAAAAGCTCGGCGCGGACTTTTTCGGGAAAAGTCCCCAGTCCATGGAGGTGGAAAACGCCGGGGCGAAGCGGGCTCTGGATATGCTGGTGCAGGTGACTCTGGATTATATGCATGACCTGGACCGGGCCAAGAGGGAGAAGGGCTACATTGATTTCCATGACATGGAGCATATGGCGCTGCAGATTTTACTCAAAAGCGACGGGCAGGGCGGCTTTACCCTGACGGAGACTGCGGAAAGCTACCGACAGCAGTTTCAGGAGGTGATGGTGGATGAATATCAGGATTCCAATCTTGTGCAGGAGTACCTGACCGCCGCCGTGTCCCGGGACAATGACCGCTTTATGGTGGGGGATGTGAAGCAGAGCATCTATCAGTTCCGCCTGGCCCGGCCGGAGCTTTTCATGGCAAAATATCATGAGTACGCCAACGCGGATGAAAACAGTGTGCGCATTGATTTAAAGCAGAATTTCCGCAGCCGTCCCCAGGTGCTGGAGGCGGTCAACAGCGTATTTTCCAGAACCATGACCATGGAGAGCGGCGGGATTGCCTATGATGAGAGCGCGGCGCTGTATCCGGGGGCGGAGTTCCCGGGGGAAGGTCCGGCAGCAGAGAATCCGGCGGCGGAGTTCCCGGGGGAAGGTCCGGCGGCAGAGAATCCGGCAGTGCAGTTTCCTGGGGAGGAGGGCCCGGCGGCGAAGACTTTGACAGAGGATGATATTTCGGTGACAGCTGACGGCGATTACACGGGTCCGTGTCGTGCTCCGGAGAATGCCCGCAGGATACGCCGATATGATAGATATGCCTGTGAGTGCATCGTCTCCTGCGGAGAGCTCCCCCAGGGCCTGGATGCCAGACAGCTGGAGGCTTATTCCGCCGCGAAAAAGATTAAGGAGCTTCTTCGCAGCGGCAGGGTTGTGAATGAATCCCGCACGGGACTTCGGCCTGTCGTTTTGGAGGACATCGTGCTTTTATTCCGCTCCCCGTCTCTCTACGAGGAGGCTTACAGGGAGGTGTTTGCCCGGGAAAATATTCCCCTGTCCTTTGTCAGCGGCAGCGGGTATTTTGACGCAAAGGAGGTACAGAATCTGGTCAAATTCCTGGAGTGTGTGGAGAATCCTCTGACGGACATTCCCATGTATGGGGCGTGTATTTCTCTGTTTGGGGGACTGACGGAGGAGGATCTGGCCAGGGTGCAGATTTATGATCGGGAGAGAATAAAGCAGGAGCAGACAGGGAAACAGGAGGCATCTTTTGAGACCGGGGTGCAGGTCGAGGGACAGGAAGTATCAATCAGGACAGAGGACAGGAATTTCTGGCTGCCTGAACCGGAAAGCTTATGGGGAAAATTACATGATTTCGTCATGGGAAGTCCCAACGATCCCCTCTCTCCAAAGAGTCAAGAGCTGCGGGATGCGATTCAAAAATATCGTCGGCAGGCGGAATACTGTTCCGTGGAGGAGCTTTTGCGCAGCATTCTGAATGACTTCCATTATCGGGAGCAGATGCGGTTGCTGCCAGACGGCGGGAAGCGGGCGGCCAACGTGGAGCTTCTGATTGAGCGGGCGGCTCAATTCGCGTCCCGGGGACAGCATGGTTTGTTTTCCTTTGTCAATTATGTGAAGGAGCTTCACCGCCAGGAAATTGACTATGGAGAATCCTCCGTGTCGGAGCATGTTCAGGCGGTGCGCATGATGAGCATTCACAAGAGCAAGGGGCTGGAATTTCCAGTGGTCATCGTGGGCGGCATGGCCCACAGCTACACCATGCGGGATCGGCAGCAGCTGTTGCTCATCGACAACGATCTTGGGCTGGGGGTGGATTATATATCACCTGCCCGCAGAAGTAAAAATAAGACCCTGCAGAAGAGCGCTCTTTCCCTGAAAATGGAGCGTGACATTCTGGCGGAGGAACAGCGGATCTTCTATGTGGCCATGACCAGGGCGAAGGAGAAGCTGATACTGTGCGGGTATAAAAAGAACGGGGAGGAATTATTTGAGGCAGGGAACGGCGGCGATATGTCAGGAAACGGCAGCAGTATGCCGGAGGGCAGCGGAGGCCTATCAGGAAAGGGCAGCGCTATGCCGCAGGACAGCGGAGGCTTATCAGGAAGTGGCCGTATTATGCCGAAAGAAAAAAGCCTCCGTCACAAAGACGGCACTTGCCTTCTGTCGGACATCCTCTCGGCCCGCTCCTATCTGGATCTGTGTCTGCTGTCTCATGATTCGGACAGCCCCATCCAGTATCAGCTTTTCACAGTGCAGGACCTGGCGGAAAATGAGATTGTGGAGGACGCGGTGCAGGCCGGGCGAAAGGAGGACCTGGAGAAACTGCTCTTTGAGACAGATCAAAAGGAAATATCCGAGAGTCTGAAAACAGAGATTATGAAGAAAAACACGGTACTGGAATATCAGTATCCCTGGATGGAGCTGACCAGAATGAACGGCAAGACCAGTGTGTCGGAGTTGAAGCTGGCGGCCATGGAGGAAGAGCTGGGCGGCGTGGAGGAAATGTTTGAGACAGAGCGGGTGGTGCCCTGTGTGCCCGAGTTTATCAAACAGACACAGGGACTGGGCGGCACCGCGGTGGGCACCGCTTACCACAGGGTGCTGGAGCTGACAGACTTTACGGCGCTGCCGGACAGCCCCGGGGCCTGGGAGCAGTCCATGGAGCAGATGGCGGAGAAGGGTCGCCTTGCTCTGCAGCAGAAGGAGTGTATTTCCACAGAGAAATTATTTCATTTCTCAGAAAGCTCCCTGGCGGAACGTATGTCGAGAGCGGCCCGCGCCGGGACGCTGAGAAAGGAGCAGTCCTTCTTCCTGGGGGTGCCCGCGGGAGAAATGGATGGCGAACTGCTTTTAATCCAGGGAATCATCGACGCCTTCTTTGAGGAAGAGGACGGGGTGGTACTGCTGGATTATAAGACGGACCGTGTCCGGGACGGGCTGGAGCTTGCGGACAAATATCACACCCAGATGCAGTATTATACCAGAGCCATCGAACAGGCCCTTGGCAAAAGGGTGAAGGAGATCATCCTGTATTCTTTCTTTTTGGGAAAAGAGGTGCTGGTGGTTGACAGACAGAAGAATGACGATTAAAATAAAGTAAGACTTTAGATTTCCCGAAAGCGAGGTGCGTATATGTATATTCAGCGGCATCTGGAAACTCAGATTTTGGAAGCATCCAAATATTATCCGGTTGTGATGGTATGTGGACAGCGTCAGGTTGGAAAATCAACCATGCTTAATCATATCAGAGGGAAAGAACGCAGATATGTTACTCTGGACGATGGAAATGCGCGCAGACTGGCAGACACGGATCCGGCATTATTTTTTGAAACATACGGTTATCCTCTTCTGATTGATGAGTTCCAGAGAGTGCCTTCTATTTTGCTGGAGATGAAAAAGATCGTGGATCAGAAAGCCCTCAATGGGGAAGATAACAGCGGTATGTTTTGGCTGACGGGATCCCAGAAGTTTAAGATGATGCGGGATGTATCAGAATCTCTGGCTGGCAGGATTGCTGTTTTTGATATGTCCGGTCTTTCTTCCTCAGAGATAGAAGGGCGTCCGGCGCAGGTCTTTGATCCGGAGCTGTCAGCGATCAGGGAGCGATTAAAGAACAGTCACAGGAAAGACATTCACCAGGTTTATGAAGGAGTTTTCCGTGGAGGCATGCCAAAGCTTCATGCGGCTTCAATGGACAGAGATCGTTTTTATATGGATTACGTGAACACATATATTGAACGGGATATCAAGGATCTTGCTCAGGTTGGAAAGCTGAATGAGTTTTATGATTTTCTTGTATATATGGCTGCACGGACAGGACAGGAGCTGAGGTACGAGGATATTGCAAATACAGTAGGTATATCAGCGCCGACAGCGAAAGCATGGGTGTCTGTCCTGGAGCGTTCCGGCGTTATTTTTATCCTTCGTCCGTATTATTCCAATATCACAAAACGTCTGGTCAAAACGCCGAAGGTCTATTTCATGGATACAGGGCTGGCGGCGTATCTGTGCCGCTGGCCGAGTGCTCAGACCCTGGAAAACGGTGCTATGGACGGAGCATTTCTGGAAACTTATGTGGTAACGGAAATAGTAAAAAGCTTTTATAATGCCGGTAAACCGGCGGATATCTTTTATTATCGGGATATTGATAAGAAGGAAATTGATTTACTCATGATAAAAGGGGACAAAATGTATCCGATTGAAATAAAAAAAGGCAAGGAGCCGTCCAGACCGGATAAGAATTTTGAGGTTCTCAGCCAGTTCCATATGGATGTACAGCCAGGGATCATCCTTTGTATGAGCGATGAGCTGATCCCGTACAATCGTCAGTCATGGTATTGTCCAATTTCCGTCCTTTAATCCGTTAAAAAATTCTGAAAGAAAAGTATCCTTAAGAGTTTTTCTGCATTAAAAACGCAGAAGGATCGGGGCCGCTTTCCGGCAAACCCCGATCCTTTTGATTCTTTATGTATTTTATGTGCAGGAAGAGGTGGCTTCTGTCAGACCGCCATCTTTTTGACCTGTGCCAACGCCTTCTCCACCGGCGGCAGCTTGATGATAATCACGGTGATGATGCCCTCCGCCAGGATGAAGGAGTAATTGTATATAATAGGATAAAGAGCGGTCAGCGCCTGCGGGAAATTGTCAGGCATGTAGTCCATCCAGTACAGATATCCGCCCAGGGCGTGGAAGGCGCCGCGGACAAAGATGCCCAGCAGATAGCCCTTTAACAGGGCGTTTTTTTTGCTCTTATAAAAGAGACCGGACAGGCCAAGACCCGCGAAGGCCAGGATGTAGTCGCAGCAAACCTGGAAGGGAGCCAGTACATAGGGCTCCTGCAGGAACTGCAAAATGCCGTAGGCCAGGCCGGTCAGAATGCCCACACCGGGGCCGTACCAGCTGCCGATCAGGCAGACGAAGAGCATGCTGCACAGAGTCACGGAGCCGCCGTAGGGCAGGGCGAAGAGCTTGATGTAGGAAGTGACGAAGGCCAGTGCCAGAGCGGCGGCGCAGAAGACCAGCTGTTTGGTGGACAGCTTCTGGTGGTTGCTTTTGCTGTAAAGGAACACAGCGCCCAGCAGCAAAGCCACGGCGATGACGCCGAACAGCACGTAGCCGAAGGTGGTGAGACCAAGGTACTCGTTAACAATTTGCATAAAAAAATCCTCCTTTGGTATAGTGGAGGAAGCAGCGTGATGGGGGCGCGTCAAAAGAACTCCGCGCGTTCCATATAGTTGCCTCCTTACGCCGGTATTACCCGGTTCAAGTGATAAGGGTCAGGGCAGTCTGGCGAACGTATCGGCGCGCCAGCCCATTCTCAGCGGTTGCTCCCCTGGCAAAACTTTTCGGTACCTGTCGAAACAAAAGGAACAGAACGGCCATTGCGGCAATGACCATGCATAAAGGAAACCGGATCGGTTTCTTTTCATCTGTATTGTATCGAACTCAGTACCTGAAAGCTACTGTAAAATAATTTTATGTATATGTCAAGAGAATTTTTCTCAGGGAGAATTGTTTTATAAGCCATTTATGATAATGTCCTTATATACCACAAGAGAAAATGTCCCA
>JAJPYH010000115.1:0-3152 GCA_021205045.1 Lachnospiraceae bacterium
CAAAATCCCCCAAGATTGGGGGCAGGGGGTTGAGGTGTCGAAGACACTTTTTTACGGAGAATCAGTTGGAATAACCGTGGGAAGAAATCCGTTGTGTGGAGGTGCGTCAGCCGCGTGACGAAGAAAACGAGCGGGATTGACTGCCCGGCCAGGACGGTCCGGGAGGAAGACCTTCAGGCGGCGGTAGTAAAAGCGATCAATGATGTATTCTCCGGCAGGGATACCATCATCCCGATTTTGAAGGAGAACATCGAAAAAGTAATCGGCAGCGGCAACACCGACAAAATCGAAGAGGTTGAGGCAGAGCTTGCTGATTTGCAGAAGGAACTTCTGA
The DNA here is from genome assembly GCA_021205045.1 of Lachnospiraceae bacterium. Taxonomy (GTDB): domain Bacteria; phylum Bacillota; class Clostridia; order Lachnospirales; family Lachnospiraceae; genus RGIG6307. The sequence continues at coordinate 335 of JAJPYH010000115.1, forward strand.
AAAAGGCCAATGCAAGACAGGCTTATGATGACACCGCAGACAGGATTGAGGAGCTTCGCAGAGAAAAACAGGCGTTGCTTTTAGAAGATGCCAATAACGAGGGAAGCCGCCAGCGGGTGGAGGAGATGGAGAAAATGCTCGATGAAATGGGAACAGCGGTTACGGAATATGACGAGAGCCTTGTCCGAAAGTTGATTGAGAAGATTGCGGTTTACGACGACCATTTCGTGGTGGAGTTTAAGTCGGGGCTGGAGACGGAAGTGGCGATGTAGAAATACGAGAAAAACTTAAAAATTCCAATTTAATGCTCACTTTTATTGCTCACCTGTGTTATAATAGGTGAGCAATAAAAGTGAGCATTAAATTTGTGGAGGCTGGAAACACTATGAATATGGCGAGCGATATTATAAAAGAACTCCGAGAATATGATTCCGAGAGAGAATGGTTTGAATTTAAAGTAAACTGGTTTGTGGCAGATGAACTTGGCGAGTATATATCGGCTTTGTCAAACAGCGCGGCAATTGTTGGAAGAAAGTATGCTTATTTTGTATGGGGCATAGATGATAAAACACATGAAGTTGTAGGGACAAGCTTTAACTGTAATCAGGATGTGAAGAAGGAGCCGCTAAAACATTACCTTGCAAGACAGCTGAGTCCGGATGTTAATTTTGCTTTTGAAGATGTGTTTATTGATGATAAAAAGCTGGTACTTTTAACAATACCAGCGGCAAAGACGGTGCCTGTTTCTTATGCGAGGGAACGCTATATCAGGATTGGATCAAGCAAGGAAAATTTAAGAAAGTACCCGGAAAAAGAAGCTTTTTTGTTTGAAGTTTTGCGACATGGTTTTCCAACGATAGAGAATACACCATCGGAATATCAGGATTTGACTTTTGAAAAATTGCTCATATATTATGGCGCAAAAGGCTTGAAGTTGAATCCGGATACTTTTAAGAAAAATCTTTCGTTTTATACAGAGGACGGGAGGTATAACATATTGGCACAGCTGCTGTCAGATGATTCACACATGCAAATAAGGGTGGCAATTTTTTCTGGAAAGACGAAAGCTGATAATATGTACTCTGTCAGAGAGTTTGGAAATCAGTGTTTGCTGTATTCACTGGACGAGGTGCTTCGTTACGGAGATGTTTTGAATATTATTCAGGCAGATGAGAGAGACCGTGTGGTGGAGAGGAAGGAAGTTCCTCTGTTTGAAAATGAGGCTTTTCACGAGGCTGTGATTAACGCGTTTGTGCATAATAAATGGGTTAGCGGTAATGAACCAATGATAACTGTATTTTCTGACAGAATTGAAATCCTTTCGCGAGGTTCTCTTGCTCCGGAACAGACGATGGAGGGGTTTTTTGCAGGCGAATCGGTGCCTGTGAATAAGAAACTGTCGGCAATTCTTCTTCAGCTTCATATAAGTGAGAAGACCGGCAGAGGTGTACCAAGAATCACTCAGAGGTATGGGAGAGGGGCATATGAGTTCAGGGAAAACTCCATCGTTGTAACAATTCCGTTCAACTGGATTAATGTTATGGGTGATAAGGTGAGCAATAAAACGAGCAATAAAGTGAGCAATAAAAATACTGGTGAAACATCCGTGGAATCAGGGCTAACAGAGACACAGGCGCGTATTTTGGCGGAGATTCGGAATAACCCCAATATTACGAGGGAGCGCCTTATGGAAAAAATCAAAGTCGGCAAAACAACGGTATACACGGCAATTTCAACATTGAAAAAACTGGGGTATATAGAGCGCGCTGGTTCTAAAAAATCCGGTTATTGGAAGGTGCTGAAATAGGAAGAGATGCTGTGACATTGTCGATATGTTCGCGCACACACTCATATGCGCTAAAACGCCCCAAAACGGGCAAAAACGGTTCGATATGTTTGCCACACAGTCAAATGGCAAAAATTGCCCTTCGATATGTTTGCACAGACAACCGCTCTACATGTGACATCAATATCGTTTTCTCGTGCCATTGTGAATGCGTTGCTTTAATCGTGCGGATAGACGGTTGAATTATATTGTATATTATTACAGGAACCGCTTTGCAAACTCTGTAATCAGATTGTCGCCTGTGGGTGCAGGTTTTTACTGGAGGTCGCAATTTGCGACCTCCAATATTAGAAGAGTCTTTATTTATATCAGAGCAGGCTGGAATAACGCCGATCGCCGCGCAAAAAACGGAAAATAACATAACACTTGCTCACCTTTTATTAGCTGTGTGCGGTAAAACAAGATAGCTGAATATCTCGGCCTTGACGCCGATGTTTTCCAAAATCCAATTTGCAGAATACTGTATGTCCTCCTCAGAATTATATCCTTCAATCCTGGGGATTCGAATATGGAGTTTTTTGATCGGAACAAATTCCTTTAACTTCAGCAGATTTTTTTTCATTCGGGTAATTGGCTTGCCTGTGTACATTTTATAGATATCTTCGTTCATATCTTTTATATCTATAATCCATTCATCAATATCGCCAATCAATGCTTCAATATTCTCCCATGGAACATTTAACGAGGTTTCAACACGAATATTCCATTTTGGATTAGCCAGTCTGCAAACTTCATGAATATAATTTGACTGGAGCAAGGGCTCGCCTCCTCCAAAAACGATACCGCCGCCAGACATCAAATAATATATTTCGTCTTTTTTGAGAACCGTGATAAGCTCCTCCGGTGAATATGATGCACGGACGAGACTGTCGGAGAAAGAATTTCCTTTTTCGAGACATTCATTGATAATGCAATACGCACAATTCAACGTACAGCCATAAAAAGCGAGCAAAGTAGTAACTCCGATGCCAT
>JAJPYH010000115.1:3162-11024 GCA_021205045.1 Lachnospiraceae bacterium
CTTTCCGGATCAAATTGAGGATAAACAAGTTGATCCTCAGGAATCTTCATAAGTTTCTCTGTAAGATATGCTGCCTCTTCATCGCATTTTGCACAGGTTCCGGCGCAAGGACCCAGGAAAGGGCAATTGACAGTTTCAAATGGTATGTGGTTTGTATTCGCTAATGCGATTCTTTGTTCACGAAGGATATTACAAATTTTCTTGCCATCTATCTTTGGAGTCAGTTGCTCTGCCACAGTTTTTGCTTCGTCATTCATGCTTGGATATCCTGGCTGTATTGCCATATCTGATGTCATATTTGCAGGGCGAATCAGGAAAGGCACTGGAGCTGCTTTTATTCCTTTTTTGGTTATATCAATACCTGAGAAACCCTCTTTCATAGAGATATAGATTTCCGACGCAAAATCAAAATAATATTTACCTGCATGTTTCATAGAATCAATATCACTGATGATTTTAGGTAAAAGTTCACCATATCTTTTTTGAACAGCACTGATGGCATCCAATATTGTTGATTTAGGAGATAACTGTAACAACGCATCATTACTGTCCCAGTATAAAATGGATTTCAGCGAGGACAGGTCATTAAGCAATAATTCATGCGATTTGCGTCTGAAGGACGATTCAAATCTCCATGGGGAAAATGTGCACAAGTGTAATGAATTGATGAATTCATTTCTGGATTTGATTACGTAAAAAGGATATAGGGTTTCGGGATCGTTGTCTGTCAAAAATAAAATGTGGTCATGATTCCGGAGTGTTCGAATGAAATCCGCTGAAACAGATTCCAACGCTTGATATTGTGCTGCCTGTACCCCAAAATCTGTTCCCCCAAGTCCATGAAAGCGATAGGGACTTACAAAACATCTGTATTTGTCTGTAACCCTTTTTCCGGAAAGGCAAACAACCAGGACAGATTCTGCATATTGTTCAAGATTAGGATTCTTTTTATTCCTAATCAAACCTGAGTAGGTTACAATCATCATAATTATTCATGGCCCCTTTGTTGAAATCCATTGAATGGAAAGAAGAATTCTTGCCTCTTTAAATATACTGCCATAAATTAAGGAAAAGGATTTGATGTGTTTAGTGCATTTTTATAGTAATTGAAATATGCAAGACTGTCAATCAGGTTTTGCATTATACTAATCAATGGAAAAACCTCTGGCCTGACGAACAGAAATCGCAACGGGATATGACGAGAGCTTCGTCCGCAAGCTGATTGAGAAGATTAAGGTTTACAATGGCCATTTCGCGGTGAAGTTTAAGTCGGGGGTGGAGACGGAAGCAGCAATGTAAAAATACGGGGAAAACTTAAAAATTCCATTTAATGCTCACTTTTAATGCTCACCTGTGCTATAATAGGTGAGCATTAAAGTTTCTCTGTTTGAAAATGAGACTTTTCACGAGGCTGTGATTAATGCGTTTGTGCACAATAAATAGCTTAGTGGTAATGAACCACTGGTAACAGTATTATTTTTACCAGGGAACAGCGGAAAGATGGAGGTTATGCGATGAAAACAACGATTGTATATGCCCACCCCTGGGAGGGCAGTTTTAATAATGCAGTGCTGAAAGAAGCAGAAAAAGCAACGGGGGATTATGAGCTGATTGATCTATATGCGGATGAATTTAATCCTGTGATGTCAAAGGCAGAATTGGCAGTATACGCCAGAGGAGAGTTTTTGGATCCGCTGGTGGCAAAATACAATCGGATTCTGGATGATACGGACAGAATTATTTTTATTTTCCCCCTCTGGTGGTATGACATGCCTGCAATTATGCGGGGATTTTTGGATAAGGTGATGCTGGAAGGTTCAGCTTATACAACAGGCACTGCCGGTCTTACTCCGGTTCGTAATATTTCACAGACATATATTTTTACCACCTCTTCCACACCGACAGATGTGCTGGTGGATACTTTCGGAGACCCCATCCATAATGCCATGATCAGCGCTACATTTCAGATCGTGGGATTTCAGAACGCGGTATGGAAAAATCTGGGAGCTATTGACGCAAGTACACCCCAGGAACGGCAGGAATTTTTGGATGAAGTGAAAAGAATGCTGGAACAGTAACAGGGGAGGGAATATGATGAATTCCCGGCTGGCTTTTGAACTTTGAGAGGAATTTAGTGTGAATACAGAGATAAAGCGGTTGATTTAGGAGAATTTCGCAAAGGTGATGAAATGGAAGTGATAAAACCGCAGATTTGTGGTTCAGAAAAGATTTATGATCGAAGCAATTTATTCGTAAGGAGTGTAACATGACCTATTACACGCACAAAGTACAGTATTATGAAACTGATAAGATGGGCATCACCCACCACTCCAACTATATCCGCTTCTGCGAGGAGGCACGGATTGATTTCATGGAGCAGCTGGGCTATGGATATGACCGGATGGAGGCTAACGGCGTCGCATCACCGGTAGTCTCTGTAAAATGTGACTACAAAAAAAGCACTACGTTTGCGGATATCATTGAGATTGCCGTGAAAGTGCTCGAGGTGACGCCTGTGAAGCTGACGCTCCAGTATACCATGACCGTATCCGGAAAGACCGTCTGCATCGCGGAAAGCTCCCACTGCTTTTTGGACAGTAAGGGACGCATTCTGCGGATTGATAAGGATCTGCCGGTGTTTTTTGAAAAATTAAACACTCTGACCTGAGCTGGTCTGCTCGCCAAAATTCCTGCAACTCATGATTTTGTATGTTGGGATGAAAATAACGGTGAAAGTAAATGCTGTGGCCTGTCGGCTGTCTCGCTGGGGATGGCTGACAGGTCTTTTTGTATTTGAAGTTCAGCATAAGTCTTTTTAAAAGTAAATTTACACATTGTGTATTTGTGAAAGCTGTGTTATGATAACCGGGGATATGTTATCGGTTCATCGGAGAAATGGTTATAGAGTGCAAAGAAAAGATAGAGGAGGTGAATATCAAGGACGATACAAAGTAAGTTGCGGACATATTTTTTAAATGTTGAAATGGGGAGACAGAAATGAATATTGTATTAATTGGAACGATAGGAGCAGGAAAATCAACGATTGGAAAAGAAATCGCAAACATGTCAGAATTTAACTTTGTAGATACGGATGATTTGATACACGAAAGAATGGGTGAAATAGGACCGATATGGAATCCTTTTTTATATTCAGCGGTTTTTTATGATACAGAAGATGAAGTATTAGATGAAATGGCGGAAAAAGATAACCTGGTCATTGCCACTGGGGCACTGGCAACGTCACACAAAAATATCCTGAAGCAGCTGAGGAAAAACGGGGTGATTATTCGTCTCCATCCGGATGTGGAAACGGTGGTAGCCAGGGAAAAACAGAAACGCCGATTTTTTCTGGTCGCGGAAGGAGAAAGCTATGAGGACGCAATAGCAAGAGATTATCATACATACCGTGATCAGTATCTGGATTACGATTATTCCTTTGATGTATCCGATGAAGAACCTCCGGAGACATATGCAGCCAGAATACTGGATCACATTTATTCTCTGCATGGCAGCGAAATACAGATGCCGTCAAGGGGATAAAACGGATGGCGGCGCAAAGTCATAATCTGATTGTGAAGAAGAAGTAAGAACGATAAAAGAAAGTACATAAATGTAATTTAAGGGGGTATTTAACAAAGAGAATGTTAAAAATACCCCCTTAATCTTACTTATATACGGGAAGCCGGTGGATGCGGCTCTGAGTGTTGAAATATACGGAGACAATCAACTGAGCAATTCCAGCAGTTCCTCCTGCGACAGGCTTGCGATGGATGTACCTTCCCCGGAAAGAATCTGATCCGCAAGATCCCTTTTCTCCTCCTGCAGCCTCAGGATCCGTTCTTCGATGGTTCCTTTCATGATCAGGCGGTACACGGTGACCTGTCTGGTCTGCCCAATCCGGTGGGCACGATCCGTTGCCTGATTCTGCGCGGCAAGGTTCCACCAGGGGTCATAGTGGATGACGATATCCGCTCCCGTCAGGTTCAGGCCGTTGCCTCCCGCCTTGAGCGAGATCAGAAACACCGGGACGTCTCCCTCGTTGAACTGATGCACCAGTCGGATGCGCTTTTCCTTGGATGTGGAGCCGGTCAGGATATAATAGGGGATCCCTTCCGCTTTGAGATCCTCCTCAAGCAGCGCCAGCATCGAGGTAAACTGTGAGAAAAGAAGCATTCTGTGCCCGCCGTCCATTGCCTGTCGAATCAGTCCCATAGCGGCTTCCCGTTTCGAGCTTTCCTCGTGGTAGTCTTCGTAGAGGAGCGATGGATCACAGCAGATTTCACGGATCTTTGTAAGCTCCGCGAACACCTTCACTTTTCCTGTGCCCGCAGTTCCATCCAGAATTGTATTTTTTAATTTCAGAACTTCTGCGTCATAGAGCTTCTGTTGTTGCCCTAGAATCGGTACATAACGCACCTCTTCAAGCTTTACAGGAAGGTCTTTTAAGACATCCTCTTTCTGTCTTCTCATGAGGAAGGGAGAAGTCATTTTTCGGAGCTTCTCCATTGCCTCCTGATCTTTGTCCTTCATGACGGGAATCGCATATCTTTGCTCAAATTCCTTCTGTGAATACAAAAATCCCGGCATCAGGAAGTCAAAAATGCTCCAAAGCTCAGAGAGCCTGTTTTCAATTGGCGTTCCGGTCAGAGCGAAGCGATGCCCTGCGCGCAGTACCTTTACAGCCTTTGAGACCGCCGCGCCCGCATTCTTGATATACTGTGCTTCATCCAGAATCACATAAAAGAATTCCTTCTCTGAGAGCTCCGCAATATTACGCTTCAGCAGATCATAGGAAATAATGTATACCTGTGTTGTATCCCACGCTGCGAGGGCATTTTTCCTTGCCGCCGCACCGCCGGTGATTGGTATGACCCGGATGCCCGGAGCAAATTTCGTAAATTCCTCCTGCCAGTTATAGATCAGGGAAGCGGGACAGACCACCAGGGAGGGATGCTCCGTGCCGGACTTCTTTTCATCGTAGTCATACAAGAGAACGGAAATCATCTGCAGCGTCTTGCCCAGACCCATCTCGTCCGCCAGAATTCCGCCGAACCCGGCCTCCTCCATAGTGCGGATCCATTTGAAGCCCAGGGCCTGATAGGGTCTCATAATTCCGGCAAGCTTTGCCGGAGGCTCGCTCTCGGAATCCCGGATCGTCTTAAAATTACGGATGATGCCCCGGTATACCCTGTCCCTTGTGGAATACAGCGTGTCATGCTCCTCCAGAAGCCTATCTACATACAGCGCGCGGTAAAGGGGGATTTTCGCACTCTTTTTGATCACATCCTCAGGGTTTAAATCCAGCTCCTGCATAAAATCACTGATCTGGGAGAGCTGGTCATCTCCTGCCATATCCAGGAAATCACCCGATGAGAGCACATGAAACCGTTTCTTCTGTTGATAGCTGTGCAGCACCTCCAGCAGCTCTTCCTCCGAGATTCCGGAGGACGTCAATGACAGGTCGAGAATTCCGCTGTCCACGGAAACGCCAACCTTCACCTTGGGAACAGGAGAGACCGTAAACTTCCGGAACGCTTCGGAGCCATGTACCGTGCCATATTTTTCAAGAACGGCGACGCCGGACTGCAAAAAGTCAAAGAGCTGTTCATCGTTCAGAATATCAGAAAAGACTCCGCTGTCATCAGGCTTTGTTTGATGCATAAGACAGCTGATCGCGTCGGCGGCCCGCCTTTCCTGTTCGATGTCCCGATACCCGTCCTTTGGATCAGAAACACAAAGTTTGTAGACTGTTTGGGCATCTTCCGTTTCCTTTCGATTTTTATCTCTGTAACGGACATTTCCTGTACATTTCAGGAAATGCATCGCCTCGGGAAGAGCTTTCCGGCCCTTTTTAGCACCAGGTTCGATAAGCTTCGTAAAATCCGGGGTCTCACAGTCAAGATAAAAATCAAAACGGGGCTCGGGAGGCAGATACCCTTCCGCCTCTTTCTCACAGTTATCCGTAAAATCCACAGATGGATTCTCCAAAAAAGCCGGAACGACACGATAGTAGAACTCATGCAGGTTTGGAAGGCCGACCTGAAACCGAAAGTATCCGGAGCTGTCCGCGACAGAGTCAAAGGGCTGTATGATCGCCTGCTCCTTTTCGGTGATCCGGGAAAGGCCATCCGCGTTCAGCGTATAGCGGTGAGAGCCGCTGCCCTTAAGAAGCACCGGGATCAGGCCGTGCACCGCAATGCCGGAGAAGGCGCCCTTTGCGTCCGACAGACGGTCACAGGTCAGGGAAAGGTGGATGTCTCTGTGAGCCACGGGAATTTCCTTGCTGGCCACTCCGTTTGTCTTGTCCTGATATTCCGCGTTCTGTCCCTCCCAGACGTCGTAAAAATTGTCCAGAACGGCCCCCTTAAAGTCCAGATTTGATGTGACGTTAATCGTTCTGACACTGCCTCTGGAGTACATGTTCCTGGCCTGGATCTGCGAATTGATGTCAGAGACGTCGCCCACCTTTCTTTGCAGGAAATCATAAAGTCCGGCGGAATGATTCGTAAATTCATATTTTCCAAAATCAATGCTTTCCGTTTTTGACAGGGTAAGCTCATATCTGCCGAGGAAGGCCGCGACCAGCTCCCTTACATTCCGGATGACGATGACCTTTCCGCCCGGCTTCTGTATCCGGAAGCTGAGCTTTGCCTCCCCGTTTTCGATGATAATGCGGGGATATAGCTCCACGGCTTTTTCACGCTGCTGTTCAGCAGCCGCTGTTTTCCGGGTTTTGGCCTGATTTGCTTCTTCCAGGCTGTTGAAAAACTTTCTGGCCTTCTCATCTGTCAGGTCTGCGGTCTCCGCTGCCAGCTTATCTGTTTCGTCCCAAAGCTTTTTGCACAGAATCAGCCCGTTGATATTGAGATAATTCTTTGCCTGGGGCCGGCCATTCGGATCATTTCCGGATTCGTAATCTCCGTTTTCGTCAAGGTATCCGCTTCTGGCATGAAGATACAGTTGGTTCCCCGTAAGGCTGACGCTTCCCGCTGTAAAAGAAAAGTCAGACAGCGGGTCTTTCAGATGGAGTTCTGCCTGAAAAGTCCGTGTGCCGTCACGATCCTTCTTTTCATTTGCGCGAAAATAAACATATTTCTGAGGGTCTCCCAAAAGGTTGTTTGCCATATGCATCGAATACGGATCCGTTACGTATTCCTTCAGGGCGGTCCGCATGTCGTAAACAGCAATGCCTTCGGGATCCTTTCGCCCTTCGAAGAAATCGAGCGCGGGACACGGCGTAAGCCCATACTTCTCACACAGACGCGCCTGCTCTTCATTTCTCAGCCTTCTTTTAACGATCAGGATCCGTTTCCGGCTGTCGTAACTATCTTCCTCCACGACAATGAGACCGCCGTCCTGCTGTTCCATATGGTACAGAAGGGCGGCCTCATGACAGCACAGCCTGCCCTTTTTCCCCTCAGGACAGTTGCAGGACAGAAGCGACGGCGTCAGCTCCGTGCTGATCCCCAATGGCCACGGAGTGATGGAAATGTGAAAACAGTGCTTCCCAGAATAGGAATAATAAGGACTCTTATAGGTCAGGCGGGCTTTTGGCGATATTCCCGCCGCCGTTTTCTCATCCTCGTCCGGATAGTACTCAGCCCGCAATCCTCTCCAGCTGCTGGAGACTTCGAGCTTTGACTGCATGGCAGCTCCGCAGGCCAGCCTGATCACAGACTCAGGAAATAAATGCCGCCACCGGACAGGTTTGCGGAGAGGTTCCGCTTCATTCGGATCCTCATTCAGGCGGAATTTCCTGCGTATCTCATCTGTGATGATCAAATCTTCAGCCATCTGTATTTCTTTGCCCATCATTATATTCTGCCTTTCTGCGAAAGGCACCGATGGGGTTATGAAACAGC
>JAJPYH010000100.1 GCA_021205045.1 Lachnospiraceae bacterium
TTTGGGACATTTTCTCTTGTGGTATATAAGGACATTATCATAAATGGCTTATACAAAATTTTATCTTAAATTCTTCTGCATTTTTGTAACTATTCACAAGTAGTCCAACTACATGAGCGAAACCGCCAGACTCACACAGGCTGCACTTTTCCATCATCACCCGGTCACAGAATGGGCAATAAACCGCCAGACCCACACAGACTGCACTCTTCACATGCATACACCGGGCTCTTTATCTTTATGAAAAGAATAGCCAAAAGGAAAAGAATGCGCTATACTGTCTGTGTTGCGAAAAAAATAACCCCATCAGGAGACAACACATGACAGCAATAAAAACGGCTCCTTCTTTCCTTGACCCCAATCAGGCCAAAACCTCAGAAGCACTTACCCCAACCCTTCCTGACTCCCGGACGTCCGGGATATCCAAAACGCACACCCCCGCCTTCACCGCCCTTCAGCCGCCCAAAAAGCTGGCCGTAGTGAGCGACCTGGCAGGCTATGGGCGCTGTTCCCTGACCGAGACCATTCCCATCGTCTCCCAACTGGGCGTACAGTGCTGCCCGGTGCCCACCGCCGTTTTTTCCAATCACACCGGCTATCCGGCCTGGCATATGGCAGACTACACGCCGGAGCTTCCCGCCTATCTGGCCGCCTGGAAAGGACTTGGTTTTACCTTTGACGGAATCCTGACCGGCTTTCTCAGCAATCAGGCCCAGGCAGACCTGATCCGGCAGTTCCTGACAGATTTTAAAAAAGAAAATACCCTGTACATCCTGGACCCGGCCATGGGCGACAACGGCAGAGCCTACGCCACCTGCGGCGACGAAATTCAGCAAAGCATGCGCGAACTGGTCTCCCTGGCGGATGTGATCACGCCCAATGTAACCGAGGCCTGCATCCTGACCCGGACTCCCTACCGCCCTGATTTTACCAAAAGTGAGCTTACCACACTGGCGTGCAGACTGCTCTCCATGGGGCCAAAGCAGGTGGTCATCACAGGCATCCCCTGCAAAAGCTTCATCGGGAATCTGTGTGTATCAAAAAATCCTGCGGTTCCGGGACCTGACGATGATTCCATAAGCATCAGAACTCGGCAGGACAAAGACAGGGAAACGGAAAATCAATGCCTGTCATCAAATGTTCATTCCGTACTCCTGCGCACCAGAAAAGTCAGTCAATCCCGCCATGGCACAGGGGATATCTTTTCCGCCATCCTGGCTGCGGAACTGCTGAAAGGAACCGCGAAGCTTCGAAAAGGATCTCCAGACCTGCAGAAAGGAACTCCAGACTCGCGAGAAGAATACGCCGACCCCCCGGAAAGGAACCGCGAACGCCCCCCTGTCCAGCCTGGAAACTCTCACCACCGCCGTCAAAAAAGCCTCCGGCTTCGTGAGAAAGTGTCTGCTCGTTTCCGACGCCTGCTCTCTCCCCGAACCGGAGGGCGTATGTTTTGAAAAAATATTGTATCAGTTAAGGTAGCCGATCAGATTTCCAGATTCTCCCCGATCATCCCGATCCAGGCGCTCTCATCCAGGCCCCCGTCCTTATGGCCGATAAGCCACTTATTGCGGGCCGCCAGCAGCCGGTCCTCCGTCACTGCCCCATCGCCATCCTTCTGATGGGAGCTTAAAAGGGGCAGATTGGTATCCTTCGGCAGCACCACCGCCACCTGGAAAGGCAATCCATCCGCCCGGCAGGGAGCATAGTGCAGGGTGGTGGCATATACCTCTACCGCCACACCGGCCGGCACCAGAAAGGCCTCCACCTTCGCAGTATCATAGTGAAAATCCTCCGTAATATCCTGGCGGCTGCCCAGCAGCAGGATAAAGTCACTGGTGCCCACATTAATCTCGCTGTCCCTGTGGTACTCCAGAGCATTCAGCTTCGTATTATAGCCGTTGCAGAAGCCGATCTGAATGGGCATCTCCCCATAATAAATCTCGGAAAGCTCTTTCATCAGAGGAACCGCCTCCAGGCTCTCCACCGATGGCTCATAGACCACACCCTCCGTCACAGGCGTATCGGCCAGCGCCGCTGCCAGCTCCGTGAAATCCAGGTGGGTGATCACTGTGCCGTATTTTTTAAATTCCGGATCCGTCACATTATAAATTTTCATTGCCTTTCTTCCTTTCCATTTCAATCAATCCATGAACAGCGGCCAGAAGAATTCCTGTGGTGCCATCTTTACACGCCCCTCGCAATTCCGCCCTCCGCTTCCTGGATATCTCTCTATTCCCAGGTCCTTACTCCCCGTAAATCTCAGAATAGCTCTGCTTTAACGCCGGATACAGCTTCGCAAACTGCCTGTATTTCTCCTCATACCGCGCCGCCAGCTCAGGCTCCGGACGCACCTCGTCCACCACCTTCACAATTTTTGCAGCCGCTTCCTCCACGCTGCCGTACACACCGCAGGCCACCGCCGCCAGCATGGCGCTGCCCATGGACGGGCCTTCCTCCACCGCAGGAACCTGCACCGGAATGTTGAAAATATTGGCGATCATCTTCTTCCACAGAGGACTTTTGGCGCCGCCGCCGCAGATCTTTGTGGAGCTGATGTGAATGCCCTGGCTTACCGCCACTTCATAGGAATCCCGCAGGGCAAAGGCTACACCCTCCAGCACCGCCTGGGTCATGTCCGCTCTGGTGGCGTCCATGCTCATGCCGATAAAAGCGCCCCGGGCACCGGGATCATTGTGAGGGGAACGCTCGCCCATCAGATAAGGCAGGAAAAAGACAGTATTCTCTCCAAGCCCGGTAATCCCCGCCTGCTCCCCATTGAAATCCTGAGTGGATAAAATATCCTCCATCCACCACTTATTGCAGGAAGCGGCGCTGAGCATGCAGCCCATCAGATGGAAATGCCCGTCCGCGTGAGCAAAGGCATGCAGCGCATTGCGGGAATCCACCAGGAAATTCTCAGAGGAAATAAACAGCGTTCCGCTGGTGCCCAGAGAAAGATTGCACTGTCCATCTCCCACCGTGCCGGTGCCCACGGCCGCCGCCGCGTTGTCTCCCGCGCCCGCCGCCACAATCACATCCTCCCTGATGCCCAGCTGAGCGGCAATCTCCGGCTTCACGCAGCCGATCTTTTCATAGCTTTCAAAAAGCTTCGGCAGCATGTCCACGGATATCCCGCAGATCTCACACATTTCAACAGACCATTTTTTATTCTTCACATCCAGAAGCAGCATCCCGGAAGCGTCGGAATAGTCTGTACTGTGAATCCCCGTCAGCCGATAGGCCAGGTAATCCTTGGGCAGCATAATTTTGCTGATCCTGGCAAAATTCTCCGGCTCATTTTTAGCCAGCCACAAAAGCTTGGGCGCGGTAAACCCGGCAAAGGCGATATTGGCTGTGTATTCGCTCAGCTTCTCCTTGCCGATCCCCTGATTTAAATAATCGCATTCCGCGCCGGTGCGCCCGTCATTCCACAGAATCGCCGGACGAATGACCCGATCATTCTCATCCAGGATCACCAGCCCGTGCATCTGGCCGCCAAAGCTGATCCCGGCCACCTCTGACCTGTCCTGCCCCGCCAGCAGTTCATTCAGCCCGGCAATGGTCTGTTCATACCAGTCCTCCGGCCTTTGCTCCGACCAGCCCGGCTTCGGGAAAAAAATCGGGTACTCTTTGGAGACAATATTCAAAATATCTCCGCTCTCGGACATCAGCAGCAGCTTTACCGCGCTGGTGCCCAGATCGATTCCTATAAAATTCATTTGCCCCTCCATTCCGCCGCGGGTTTTTGCGGCTTTCCACGAAGTATTATAACAAACCGATTTCATTCACACAATCATTATTCCGAAAATCAAAACAAAAATATGGGCCGCAAACAGCAGCAATTAAGGAAATCTTAAGAAAACATTTTCTGTCCATGATTGAAAAGCGGAGGTGAAACTGATAAACTGAAAAAAGAGTTTTGATGCTCTCTCAGGAAAAACCTGACAGGCAAAGAAAAGGTGATCAGGACATGAAAACAAGAATTCTGGCAGTTCTCTTAACCCTGGCGTTGACCATATCCGTCTCCGCCGGAACCGATACAAAATCAGAGACGGCAAACGGTACAGCACCCCCAAAGACAACCGCAAAAACAGATAAAAATCAGACCGAAGAAGAAACCGAAAAGCATGGTCTTTTCTCCGGAGACACAAGCGAAAACGACACCATCGTCGTTGCCGTCCCCCTGGAAAATATCGACGCCGCTGAAAGCTCCGCGGTTCTGAAGGAAAACACAGCCACAATTCAGGATATCGAAGAAGCCTCCGTTTCCCTCCCCGCGGACGAGACTGTCACCATCCAGACCAGCACGGAAGCCGTCACAGGCACCTTCCACTACGAGGAGGCCTACAAGGTTCTGGCGATGGTAAATGAGCACAGAGAAGAAATCGGAGTATCCGCTCTGGCCTTGGATGAGGATATGAAGGAAGCCGCCCAGATCAGAGCCGCCGAGGCTACCCTCTCCTGGTCCCACACCCGCCCCGACGGGGAGGCCTGGTATACCGTCAGTTCCCTGGTCAAAGGAGAAAATCTGGCCAAAGGCTACAACAGCGCCGAGGACGTTTTCAACGCATGGATGGAGTCCGACGGCCACAGGGAAAACATGGAATGGATTCTGGCCGCCACCATTTACGTGGCTTATTTTGAGACCTCCACCGGCGGCTACTGGTCCATGGAGCTGGGATACTGAGCAGAACGATGCTCATCCCCCTGTCTGCGCCATAACCAACAGGAACCCCCGCCGGATATCCGGCAAGCTCTCAGCACACTTTCTTCATCCTCAGAATATCATACCGCCCTACCCCCTGCGACAGCTCCAGCCAGATAATCTGGCGGGAGTGGGGGCAGCTCTCCACCGGTTCCATGGCCTCATTGTACATGGCCTTCACCTTCACAGCGGCGTTTCGGCCATCCGGTTTGATCACTTCTATTTCATCCCCCACGCTGAATTTATTTTTCTGTGTAATCCGGGCCAGACCGCCCGCAGTCTCCTGAACGGTGCCCAGATAGACACTGTCATTCACATAAGAGCTGCTGCCGTAAATCTGCGCTTCCGCAGAAGGCTTTCCAAAGAAAAACCCCGTTCCGTAGGGGCGGTGGGTACATTTCTCCACCTCCGCCTGATACCAGTCCTTATTCCGCTCATATCGTGCAGGATCCGCAAAATAATCATCCAGCGCCTGACGATAGGCCCTGGTCACTGTGGCCACGTACAGAACTGTCTTCATGCGGCCCTCGATCTTGAAGGAATCGATTCCCGCCTGACACAATTCAGGAATATGCCCGATCATACACAAATCTCTGGAATTGAAAAGATAGGTGCCCCGCTCATTTTCCTCCACCGGAAAATACTCCCCCGGACGCTTTTCCTCCATCAGGGCATAATTCCAGCGGCAGGGATGGGTGCACTCTCCCTGATTGGCGTCCCTCCCCGTCAGATACGCTGACAAAAGGCAGCGGCCGGAGTAGGAAATGCACATGGCGCCGTGGACAAAGGCCTCCATCTCCATCTCCTGCGGAATATGATCACGAATCTCCCTGATCTCCTCTAAAGACAGCTCCCTGGCGCAGACCGCCCGCTTCGCCCCCAGCTCATACCAGAACCGGTAAGTCTGATAATTGGTATTGTTAGCCTGAGTGGAAATATGAATTTCGATTTCCGGACAGACCCTCTTCGCAATGGTAAACATCCCCGGTTCGGAAATGATCAGCGCGTCCGGCTTTATTTCCCTCAGTTCCTGAAAATAGGCTTCCGCCGCCTCCAGGTCCTGATTGTGGGCCAGTATATTGGCGGTCACATAGACCTTCACACCCCGCTCATGGGCAAAAGCAATGCCCTGCCTCATCTCTTCCGCTGAAAAGTTTTTGGCCTTGGCGCGCAGCCCGAAAGCGTCCCCGCCAATGTAAACCGCGTCCGCGCCGTAAATCACTGCCACCTTTAAGGTTTCCAGGTCGCCAGCCGGCACCAGCAGCTCCGGTTTTTTTATTTTCTTCCATTCTGTATCATTCAAGATTTCCGCCCCCACTTTGCTCCGACCCTTCTGTGATATTTCCGGTTATTCCACTTTTACTTTGCTCTGTCTCTTCTGTCCTGCTTCCGGTTATTCCGCTTTCTTTCCGCTCTGTCTCTTCCGTCCTGCCTATGGCCTTTTCACTGCCCTCTTCTACTGCAATCGGTGGCTCCTCTCCCATTTTCACGCTCAGCGTCACTCCGTCCCCCACCGGCAGCAACACCGTCTCCATCTCCTCATCATGAGTCAGGGTAAAGAGATATTCCCGCATCCTGCTGTGAATGGTCCGGTTGCGCCGCTCCACGGCAAATCTGGATTCTAAAATCTCTCCGTCCTGAAGCACATTGTCAGAGATCAGCACTCCTCCCGGATTCAGCAGCCGCTTTACCTGGGGCAGGAAATGAATATACTGCCCCTTGGCCGCGTCCATGAAAATCAGATCGCAGCCCTCTGTCAGCTGCAGCAGAATATCGGACGCATCCCCTTCTAAAAGCCTGATCCTGTTCTCATAGCCGCTGGCCGCAAAATTCTTCCGGGCCTCAGGAATACGTTTTTCATATTTTTCTATGGTTGTGATCCGACAATCATCAGACGTATTCTCTGCCATTAATATGGCTGAAAATCCCACAGCGGTCCCAACCTCCAGAATATTGTGAGGTTTTGTGAGCGCCAGCAAAAAACGCAGCAGGCTCTGGGTTTCGGGCCGGATAATGGGCACGTTGTCATCCAGAGCCTTCTGCTCCAAATCCGTCAGGAAAAGACTATTGCCCCTATCCATGGACTGGATAAAGGCAATCATTCTCTCATCGATGATCATATGCTATTCTCCATCGGAACCCGCCGAAAGAGTCTCCATGATCTCATCGTTGGTCATGGAAGTGTTCAGAGTATAGGTTCCGGCTTTCATCGTTTTTTTGTAACTGGAGAGCCTGTTCTGCACTTTGAAGATCAAAGCAGAGCGGATCACGCCCTCCTCCTCCAGCAGATCAGCAATCTCGCCGCTGTCCATGCCTTCCGAAATGGTCACGGTAATATCAACTCCCTCTCCGCTGCTCACAGGCTGTTCAGCAAACACACGATAGCCAATCTCATAACCAATCAGCGCGCCCCGGTAAATAATTACTACAATCAAAACAGCCAGCATGGCTTTCACAGCTGTACGAAGAACCGACAGGACTACTTCTTTTACATCTTCCATGATCTTTCTCCTTATTGCTTTTATTCGCAGGCCTTTTTTATTCACAGCCGCGAATGTTTACCTGGGTTATTCAAAGTCCAGGCCGCCCACCAGCCTGTCCATGACCTCCTGCATCATACGGCAAAGCGCCAGCTCCGCAGCCAGAAACTCCGCCACCAGAGGATTTTGCGTCAATCCCCGTTTTTCCCGGTCCAGATCATCCAGACTCTCAAAGGTACTTCCTTCTTCCATGCTGATCTGGACTTCATAATTTCTCGTGCGGAACCGGTCCAGCCGTTCCTTTAACTCGGGATACCGGGAAACCTTTTCCAGACTCTCTCTGTATTCTTTATAAATATCTGATGAAATAATTCTCTGAAGCAGCTCATCCGTCGCTTTTAACACTTCGGTTTCCACGGGTTATCTCCTGTAAAATTCTGTAAATTCCCTGATTTTCCCAAAAAGAGCGCCCCTGATGGGTGTCACACCTCCATAATGATCGGGAGGATCATGGGTCTGCGGTTGGTCTTATCCCAGATGAAATCACTCAGGTCATCCCGAATGCTGCCCTTAAGCCTGCCCCAGTCGGTGATGCCCTTTTCCAGACATTTATTGACGGAAACATCCACAATATCGCAGGCCTCATCGATCAGAGATTCCGACTCCCTCACATACACAAAGCCTCTGGAAACAATATCCGGTCCCGACACCACAGTCAGATTGGCACTGTCCAGAGCAAGCACCACAATCAGGATGCCGTCCTCCGCCAGGCGCTGCCTGTCCCGCAGCACCACGTTGCCCACATCGCCCACGCCAAGGCCGTCCACCAGGATGCCTCCGGCCGGTACCTTTCCGGTAACCTTCGCACTTTTTTCATCCAGCTCGATCACATCGCCGGACTGCAAAATAAAAATATTTTCCTTCGGAACGCCCAGATTCAGAGCAATCTTTTTCTGCGCCACCAGATGCTTGTACTCGCCGTGAGCCGGAATAACGTATTTGGGCTTCACCAGCGAATAAATCAGCTTCAGCTCCTCCTGGCAGGCATGTCCGGACACATGAGCGTCCTGGGTAATGACCTCCGCCCCCTTCTGCAAAAGCTCATTGACCACCTTGGTCACTGCCTTCTCATTGCCTGGGATGGGATTGGAGGAAAATACAATGGTATCCCCCGGGCCGATGGATATCTTTTTGTGTATACCGCTGGCCATGCGGGATAAGGCCGCCATACTCTCCCCCTGAGAGCCCGTGGTGATGATCACCGTCTTCTCATCGGGATAGGATTTCAGCATATCCACATCAATCAGCGTATTGTCCGGCACATTCAGGCAATTCAGCTTGGCGGCGGTTTCAATGATGTTGACCATACTGTGGCCTTCCACCACCACCTTGCGGCCATACTTGCCGGCGGTGTTGATCACCTGCTGCACCCGGTCCACATTGGAGGCAAAGGTCGCCACAATAATGCGGTTTCTCGGATGCTCCTCAAAAATCGTCTCAAAGGTGTGGCTTAAGGTTCTCTCGGAAGGAGAAAAGCCCGGCCTCTCCGCGTTGGTGGAGTCCGGCATCAGCGCCAGCACGCCCTGTCTGCCCAGTTCCGCGAAACGGGCAAGATCAATGGAATCCCCGAAGACCGGCGTATAATCTACCTTAAAATCTCCCGTATGGACCACCACTCCGGCCGGAGAGTAAATCGCCAGCGCAGCCGCATCCACGATGCTGTGGTTGGTCTTGATAAATTCCACCCGGAATTTTCCCAGGCTGACAGTCTGTCCGAATTTGACGATATGCCGTTTCGTGGTATCCATCAGATCATGCTCTGTCAGCTTATTTTCAATAATGCCCATGGTCAGGCGGGTGGCATAGACCGGCACGTTCATATCCTTCAGGATATAAGGCAGCGCACCGATATGGTCCTCATGGCCGTGGGTGATCACAAAGCCCTTCACCTTCTCGAAGTTGTCCTTCAGATAGGTCACGTCAGGGATCACCAGATCAATTCCCAGCATATCATCCGCCGGAAACGCCAGGCCGCAGTCCACCACAACAATACTGTCTTCGTACTCAAAGGCAGTAATGTTCATGCCGATCTGCTCCAGGCCGCCAAGGGGTATAATCCTGAGCCTGGAGCGATTGTCAGTATTCAATTCATTCTTCACACAATTCTTCCTTTCTTTTCTTCTTTCTTCGGTGTCCTGTCGAAAACCGCTGTCCGCCGTCCGTATCCACAGTGCTCCCTGCGCGGCATCCTGCCGTATATGGCCGCCCATCCGGAAGCTCTTTTCACCGTTTCATCAGCAAACATATTCCCGACAATTTCCGGTTTTCCTTACCTTTATGCCTCACTGTCCTTCCCCTGTGACAGCTCGGTCTTTTGTTCTTTCATAATGTGCTTCGTTACAGTCCTTTACAGGCATACTCTGCCCCAAAAACCTGTTCATCTCTTTCAATCTGACTGTAAAACCTCAAATCAGGTCAATCTCGTCGTCCTCCAGAAGACTTGCAAAAATGGTACCCATGGCCTCAAGCTCCGCGTCATCCTCCACAAATTCATAGGAGATATCCTCGCCGTCTCTGGAGACTTCCTTTAAAATATAGGCTTCCCCGTCTTCGCTCTCCTCATCCGTGGTCAGAAGATAATTGACGCCGCCAAGTCTGGTCTGTTCCAGAACATACAATTCGATAGGCTCCCCCTCCCGGGAAGTCAAAGTGATTTTCTCCAAAATAAAATTCTCCCTACTCTCAGCCTGTCCCGCTGTCCGCGTCCGTAATCCCCAGGCCGGAACGTCCAATCAGCATCTGATCATTACGCTTCCATACTGCCCGCACCCGTGATCTTCAGATGATCCAGATATCCCTGCAGAATAATCACCGCGGCGATCTTGTCCACATACTCCTTGCGGTTCTCCCGCCGGACGCCCGCCTCCATCATGATTTTGTCGGCACTGACCGTAGTCAGCCTTTCGTCCCACAGGGTCACCTTCAGACCCGTGCGCCGCTCCAGCTTTTCCTGAAATTCCATGGAAATCTGCGCCCGCTCTCCGATGTCATTATTCATATGCTTTGGAAAGCCCAGCACAATCTCTCCCACCTCATACTCCAGAATCAGCTCCTCGATTCTGGCCAGGGTCTGGCGGAGCTTATTTTCATCCTTGCGGCGGATAATCTCAATTCCCTGTGCAGTGATCAGAAGCGGGTCGCTGATGGCTACCCCCACTGTCTTACTGCCCAGATCCAGTCCCATAATCCTCATTTCTGCTTCCACTGCTTGCTGTCAATGTAGGATCTCAGAAGCTCCTCTACCAGCTCGTCCCTTTCCACCTTCATAATCAGGCTCCGGGCACCGTTATAAGAGGTGATAAACGTCGGATCACCGCTCATAATATACCCCACGATCTGATTGACAGGGTTATACCCTTTCTGCAAAAGGGCGTCGTACACCGCGGAAAGCACCATCTGCGCGCCTGTGACAGGCTCTGTTTCCACCTTGATAAATCTTGTATTCCCCAAATCTTCCATAGTACAGTTCCCTTCTTGCTGCGGGCCGCGCCGCCATTCCTGAAGCGGGCCGCCCTATGCGGAGCGCTCCGTCCCTCCAAAAGCATGCCGTTTCTTCCGAAGCTGCCGCCTTTTTCTTACGGAATGCGCTGCTCTGATGCTAAAACTCCCGGACAAAATCCTCTTTTGTCCCTTCCGAAACACATATGTTTATATATTACTCCATTTATCAGAAAATTTCAAGCATTACGTTTCGCGTCAGATATTACCTATAAGCCATTTATGATAATGTCCTTATATACCACAAGAGAAAATGTCCCAA
>JAJPYH010000219.1 GCA_021205045.1 Lachnospiraceae bacterium
AGGCTGGCTTACTGCTGATCTGATCGAACGACCCTTTTGCTGACTAACACCTAATCAATAAAAACAGATAGTAAAGTGTTGGTACAATTAACATGATAAGGGCAATATATGTAATGTACATGTTAAAATTGTCGCCTGAAAAGAAAAGGTTGATTGTAAGCAAAAATGTTCCACATATAAAAACAACAATGTTAAAGATACCGATTAATAAGTGTGAACAGCAGGAGATACTTTTGTTATCCTGATTAGATATATGCTCAGTATTCATGGCATCAATTCCTTTCTGACTTATGGCAAATTTACTGCATTGTCAGCCCATATTTGCCATTGATTTTTCGTAGAACCTGTATTTACGGTACAAAGCAGATGTATTATTCCACTCTAAACTGCATTAGTCAACTCCCGGAAAGATCTCCTACAGATGCAGCACTCTCTCCTTGATCTCCTGCGTGCGTCCCTGATTCCAGAACTGCGTTCCGATATATCCGCAGGTTCTGCGGGCCACGTTCATCTTATTCTGGTCGCGGTTGTGGCAGTTGGGGCACTCCCAGAGAAGCTTGCCGTCCTCCTCCACGATCTGAATCTCGCCGGTGTAGCCGCAGACCTGGCAGTAGTCGCTCTTGGTGTTGAGCTCCGCGTACATGATGTTGTCGTAAATGTACTGCATCACGGAAAGCACCGCCGGGATGTTATTCTGCATGTTGGGCACCTCCACGTAGCTGATGGCACCGCCGGGGGAGAGCTTCTGGAACTGAGCCTCGAATTTCAGCTTCTCGAAGGCGTCGATCTCCTCGGTTACATGCACGTGGTAGCTGTTGGTGATGTAGTTTTTGTCCGTGACGCCCGGAATCTTGCCGAAGCGCTTCTGCAGGCACTTGGCAAACTTGTAGGTGGTGGACTCCAGAGGAGTGCCGTACAGGCTGAAATCAATATTTTCCTTTGCCTTCCACTCCGCGCATTTATCGTTCATGTGCTGCATGACCTCCAGAGCGAAGGGGGTGGCCGCCGGGTCGGTGTGGGACTTGCCCGTCATGTAGCGGACGCACTCACAAAGACCGGCATAGCCTAAGGAAATGGTGGAGTAGCCGCCGTGCAGGAGCTTGTCGATGGTCTCGCCCTTTTGAAGACGGGCCAGGGCGCCGTGCTGCCACAGGATGGGCGCCACGTCGGAGCGGGTGCCCTCCAGGCGCTCATGACGGCACATCAGGGCACGGTAGCACAGATCCAGGCGCTCGTCAAAGATTTCCCAGAATTTCTTCATATCTCCGTTGGAGGAGCAGGCCACGTCTACCAGGTTGATGGTCACCACGCCCTGGTTGAAACGGCCGTAGTACTTGGGCTTGCCCGTCTCAGGATCCACGTAAGGGGTCAGGAAGGAACGGCAGCCCATGCAGGTGTAGCAGTGGCCCTCACCGTTTTTGTCCACCTTGTCCCGGAGCATGATCTTCTCTGAAATATAGTCCGGCACCATGCGCTTGGCGGTGCAGGCCGCGGCCAGCTGGGTCAGATACCAGTAGGGCGTGCCCTCGCGGACATTATTTTCCTCCAATACATAGATCAGCTTGGGGAAGGCGGGAGTGATGTAGACGCCCTTCTCATTCTTGATGCCCTGAATGCGCTGGCGCAGCACCTCCTCAATGACCATGGCCAGATCGTCCCTGGTCTGTCCCTCTTCCACCTCATTTAAATACATGAAAATGGTGATGAAGGGAGCCTGTCCGTTGGTGGTCATCAGCGTGATCACCTGGTACTGAATCATCTGGACGCCCTGCTTAACCTCCTCCTTCACCCGCATCTCGGCCACGTTGTTGATGGTCTCCTGATCGGCTTCGATGCCGTTGGCGGCAAATTCCTCCGCCACCTTCTGACGATATTTGTCCCGGCTGACCTGCACGAAGGGCACCAGATGAGCCAGGGAAATGCTCTGCCCGCCGTACTGGGAGCTGGCGATCTGGGCCACCGCCTGAGTGGCCACGTTGCAGGCCGTGGAAAAGCTGTGAGGCTTCTCGATCATGGCCTCGCTGATGACAGTGCCGTTCTGCAGCATGTCCTCCAGATTGACCAGACAGCAGTTGTGCATGTGCTGGGCAAAATAATCCGCGTCATGAAAATGGATGATGCCCAGCTCATGGGCCTCCACAATATCCGACGGCAGCAGAAAACGCCTGGTGATGTCCTTACTGACCTCTCCCGCCATATAATCTCTCTGCACGCTGTTGACGGCAGGGTTTTTGTTGGAATTTTCCTGCTTGACTTCCTCGTTGTCAAACTCCAGCAGGCTTAAGATCTGCTGGTCGGTGGAATTGGACTTTCTGATCAGCGCCCTCTTGTAGCGGTAGGTGATATAATTTCTCGCCACGGAAAAGGCCCGCTGATTCATGATCTGATTCTCCACCAGATCCTGGATTTCCTCCACATTGAGAGCCCTGGTCTGCCCCTCGCAGATGGTACGCATATTGGCGGAAATAACAGCGATCTGTTCCTTCGTCATCTTCTCCGCGTCAGGCACGCTCTCATTGGCCTTGACCACCGCCGCGGTGATCTTGTCCAGATCAAACTGCATCTCTGTGCCGCTTCTTTTAATGATCTTCATTGCTTTCTCCCCATAAACTGTTCTATTCTTTCATCATGCCGCTGCTGCCACGATCATCTCATAGAAACCATCGAAGCCATCCGGCCTGTACGCCCGTAAGCCATCTCAGACTGCCAAATTCAGGTGCTGTTACAGTGTACTACATCTTGTGCCCTTTTGCAATAGAAAAATCTACATATTGTTAATTTTCAGTTACTATTCACAGCCGACTTGAGAAATATAAGCAGACTCGTCAAGCGTAGTTTGCTTGTAAGAGGCTGGTTATATCTCTCAAGTTGACTGTGAATCAGTCACTTCCTCTACGAGACGCCTTTCGGGTGCCCCACATAAGCAAAAAGATGAGCTGTGTCTTTTACAGCGGCGCAAGACGTCCGGGGGACGTCTGTTCTGCGCGGACCGCAGTGAAACGTAGACCGGACAGCTTGCTGGACGCTTTTGCGCATGTGAGGGGAAACAGCTGTGAATTGTAACAATTTTCAGAATTTTTCGCTAATAATACGTCATTGCAATACAGAACATGGACATGGCATCATCTGCTTCATGATTTCTGTGCAATGGAGATGAGACCATTGTCAATCGTGGAAGCCCCTGCTGAACACGATTGACACGCCCATGGGCTCATCGGAATGTCCTGCACGGCATGAATGAAGCAGATGATGCCACGTCCATGTGACACCATGCAGGATAGTGTCACTCTTAATTCCACCCCAGGGTACTGATAAACTGATGCCGCAGCGTATCATACACCATAATGTACACCCCGTCGTACATGCTTGTCTGCGCCTCCCCGTTGATCTTCACATCCTCGAACACCGTGGCGTCCTCCTCCTTCAGGCTCACGTTCTCGATGGTCACCTCCACATCCTCGTCCAGCTGATATGTATATGTGTCCATGCTCAGATTGTCCATGATAAACATAAGCTCCCCGTCCGCGAATATCCATTTTCCGCCGTCCGGGTAATCATACACATCAATGCCCAGCGGCTCCAGCAATTCCGCGATATCCTCCAGATACAGAGCATAGTCTCCATTCAGGGTAATCACATAGGAAATATTGCCGCTGCCCGCAATCAGCTCCGCGTATTCCCGCACAGAATCAATCGGAGCGCTCAGCAGCACCTCCAGCTCAAGAGACCTGTAATACGCCAGATCCTCCTCCCACAGTTCATAATCGGCATCCCCTCTGTGGTCGTCCAGCTCCAGATTGGCATTCAGATATTTTCCCAGATAATCGGTCAGCTTTTCCGCGCCCAGACTGTTTAAGTGCGTGGAATCACTGAAATCCGTACTAAAATCCAGTCCGATCTCCTCCGCCAGTACATTAAAGTCCAGCGCCGCAATCCCATTCTGAGCGGCAAAGCTTTTGGCCCCATTATACAGCCTCCATGTACTCACATCACCGCCCAGATCATAAGGGGCAATGAAAAAAATCAGCTCAAACCCTTCCTCTTTGGACAAATCGATCAGGCTCTGCAGCCACTCCTGATTTTCCTCACTGAGCTCAGCCTCCGTCACATCATAGAGCAGCTCCTCTGATATCCCGGCGGATTCTCCCGTATTCCAGCCTGCCACAAATCCCCTTCCGAATTCATTCAGGGGAGAGTCCACAAAGTCATACTCCCCCAGCTCTCTGTATCTGGTATGTATGATGGGCCAGCGGAGGATATGATCCATCTGATCCTCCTCCACTTCCTTTAGGACCAGCTCTGCGGCGTTGAGAGAATAATGCATGGTGAGGGTGCTGCGGTAAATATTGCCGGTGATACTGTGTCTGCCAAAGGTCAGGGCGTAGAGATCCACACAGACCGCCTCCGGCGACTGGGTTTTCAAAAGCTCCAGCAGATTATAATAAGTGGTATCCTTATCCTGTCCCGAGCCCGCCAGGCAAAAGGCAGCCATCCCGTAATCCTCCCAGAGCAGCGCCGGATTGACCCCCGTGAATACATGACTGGTTCCCATGAAGACCACGTCCATCAGATGATCATCCGTATTGTACAGCTGTTGAAAAGAAGAGATATAGCTTCCCGACGTGTCCTTCCAGGAAAGAATCTGATAAGTTCTTCCGATGATCAGGGCCAGAACACAGACAAAAACAGTTCCCCGGATCCATTTTTTCATAAAAACCCCAACCCGGAAAAACCGGGACAAAACTCCATCTGCGCTCGCCGGAGCATGACCGCTGCGTCGAAAGCCGGGGATACGGTCAGTCCCTCCGTCTGTACTCATTGAAGCATCCAGCCGCGCAGATGAAAATGTCCAACCTTTCTCCGGAATTTCGTTAATAAGCACCTAAAAAGTAAAATAAATAAACTGGGTGGAATCAAAATCCACGCCATAGACGCCGTAAACCAGGCAGCCCAGGATCAGGCCGATCACCACTGCCCAGCGAAACCACAGATTCTGGCGCAGCAGAAAATTCCCCAGATCCTCTTTTTTCCTCTCCCGGACAAGATCCACGAAAAATAACAGCACCAGCCCCGCCAGCAGAATGTGACATTCCATCCTGTCCAGCCCGAACTCATACAGGCTTCCATTAAAGAAATTCCAGGGATTCCACCGGGTAAAGAGCCGGTTGAGAAAATAAAGAGCCTGTTCCAGGTCCTCCGCCCTGAAAAAGATCCAGGCGAAGGTCACCAGCAGAAAGGTGAAAAGCATCTGCCCCAGCCGGTAGCTCTCCGCTTTTGTGTCCGTGTGGAGCAGACCATTGATTTTCTCCCGCAGAGGTCTGGTCAGATCCCCGATCACCTGATAGCCTCCGTGCAGCCCACCCCAGATCACATAGGTCCAGTCCGCCCCGTGCCAGAGGCCGCTGAGCAGAAAGGTGATCATCACATTGACCTGCTGCCTGACTCTTCCCTTTCTGTTGCCGCCCAGCGGAATATAAAGATAATCCCGAAACCACCCGCTTAAGGAAATGTGCCATCTGCGCCAGAACTGCCGGATACTGGCCGCAAAATAAGGCGCGTTGAAATTTTCCATCAGGTCAAAGCCCATCAGCCTGGCCGCTCCGATGGCGATGGAGGAATATCCGGCAAAATCACAGTAAATCTCCAGCGAAAAAGCAAGGGCCGCAGCAATGGTTTCCACGGAGCCGCAGCTTGACAGATTCTCCCAGACCTGATCCACAAAAATCGCCAACCGGTCCGCGATCACCACCTTCTGAAACATTCCCCAGCACATCAGAATAAAGCCCGAGGCGATCCTGTCATAATCCCAGAGTCTGAGATTTTCCACATTTTTTACCTGCCTGAGCAGATTTTTGGAGCGCTCGATGGGACCTGCCACCAGCTGCGGAAAAAAGGAGACAAAAAGGGCGTATTTCAGCGGATTTTTCTCCGGCTCCACCTCGCCCCGGTACACATCCATGGTGTAGCTGAGGGCCTGAAAGGTATAGAAGGAAATGCCCACCGGCAGCAGAATGTCAAAGGGATTCTCCACCATCTGCAGGTGAAAACGCGCCAGCACCAGATTCACATTCTCCAGCAGGAAATCAAAATATTTAAAGAAGAAAAGAATCCCCAGATTGCCGGCAAAGGACACCGCCAC
This sequence comes from Lachnospiraceae bacterium, assembly GCA_021205045.1. Taxonomy (GTDB): domain Bacteria; phylum Bacillota; class Clostridia; order Lachnospirales; family Lachnospiraceae; genus RGIG6307. The sequence continues at coordinate 6,140 of JAJPYH010000219.1, forward strand.
CACGGATTTTCGGGCCGCTTTGGAGGGAAAACGGGGGATCAGCAGGCCGCTGACCCAGGTAATCAGGGTGGACGCAGCGATCAGCAGGGCGTACCTGGCGTTCCAGCTCATATGAAAATAATAGCTGGCAGCTAAGAGCCAGAGGTACCGCGCTCTTCTGGGAATGAAAAAATAGACCAATACGACGATTGGAAAAAAGATCAGGAAATCAATGGAATTAAACTGCATGGGTGATACCCCGGCGGCACCAAAAGTGAAAGACTCTCCATGCCGCCGCTTTCTTTCGTGTTATTTTCCTTTTATTATCCTCTTGCGCTGTGATTCTTTTCTTTTGATATCTGCGCAATATCCACAAGATGCAGTTCCTCCTGCTTATGCTCCAGGCTGGTCACCAGCGCGTTAGCCGTATCCAGCGCGGTGATGCAGTACACCCCGGTCTCGATGGCCGTGCGGCGGATCAGAAAACCGTCCCTGTGCTTATTTCTCCCCTGGGTGGGCGTGTCGATGACCAGGTCAATTTTGTGACCCAGAATCAGATCCATGACGGTGGGCGATTCCTGATGAATCTTATTGACCTTTCTGGCCTTGATGCCCGCCTCCTGCAGCACCCTGGCGGTGCTTCTGGTAGCGTAAATAATATAGCCCAGCTTGTCAAAGCGCTTGGCGATCTCCACGGTCTCGGGCTTGTCCGCGTCCTTCACCGTGATAATCATCTGCTTGTACTTGGGCAGATCCACGCCCGCGCCCAGGAAGGCCTTGTAGAGAGCCTCCTCAAAGGTGGGAGCGATGCCCAGGCACTCGCCGGTGGACTTCATCTCCGGCCCCAGGCTGATCTCCGCGCCCCGGATTTTTTCAAAGGAAAAGACCGGCATCTTGATGGCAAAATAGGGGGCCTCCGGCTGGATCCCGGGCTCATAGCCCATCCCCCGGATGGTCTCCCCCAGGATGGCCCGGGTAGCCAGATCCACAATGGGAATGCCGGTAACCTTGCTGATGTAGGGCACCGTGCGGGAGGAACGGGGATTGACCTCGATCACATACACATCCTCGCCGATGACGATGAACTGGATGTTGATCATGCCCTTCACATGAAGAGCCATGGCAAGCCTTCTGGTGTACTCTCCCAGCTTCTCCTTCACCGTGGGCGTCAGGGAGGGTGCCGGATAAACAGAGATGGAGTCCCCGGAATGAACGCCGGTTCTCTCAATGTGCTCCATGATGCCCGGAATTAAGATGTCCGTGCCGTCGCAGACCGCGTCCACCTCCACTTCCTTGCCCATCAGGTATTTGTCCACCAGAATGGGATGATCCTGGGCGATGCGGTTGATGATGGCCATGAATTCCTCAATCTCCTGATCGCAGGTGGCAATCTGCATGCCCTGGCCGCCCAGCACATAGGAGGGTCTGACCAGCACCGGATAGCCCAGCCGGTTGGCCACTTCTTTGGCCTCCTCGGCGGTGAAAACCGTGCCTCCGGCCGCCCTGGGAATCTGTGTTTTCTCCAGGATCTCATCGAACAGCTCCCGGTCCTCGGCGGCGTCCACGTCCTCCGCCTTTGTGCCCAGAATGGGAACGCCCATTTTCATCAGGGATTCGGTCAGCTTGATGGCGGTCTGTCCGCCGAACTGCACCACCGCGCCGTCGGGCTTTTCCACCCGCACCACATTCTCCACATCCTCCGGTGTCAGCGGCTCAAAGTACAGCTTGTCCGCGATATCAAAGTCGGTGGAAACGGTCTCCGGGTTATTATTGATAATAATGGTCTCATATCCTGCTCTGGCAAAGGACCAGGTGGTGTGCACGGAGCAGTAATCAAACTCCACGCCCTGGCCGATGCGGATGGGGCCGGAGCCTAAGACCAGCACCTTTTTGCGGTCTGAAGTCTCCTCCACCTCCGTCTCAGATCCAAAGACAGAATAATAATAGGGGGTGGCCGCCTCAAACTCCGCGGCGCAGGTATCCACCATCTTGAAGGCCGCCACGATGCCGTTGTCATAACGCAGCTTTCTGACGTCCTCTTCTGTCCTTTTGCTGATCCTGGCGATCACGGAGTCCGGAAACTCCATCCGTTTGGCTTCCTTTAAAAGCTCCGGGGTCAGCTCCTCTGAGGCCAGGCGCTTCTCCATCTCCACCAGAACGGCGATTTTGTCGATAAACCACAGGTCATACTGGGTAATCTCGTGAATCACCTCTTCACTGACGCCCTGGCGAATGGCCTCCGCGATGACCCAGATGCGCTGGTCATCCACAATTTTCAGCCGATCCAACAGCTCCTCCCCTGTCAGATGGGAGAAATCATAGCTTAACAGGCAGTCCACATGCTGCTCCAGAGAGCGGATGGCCTTCATCAGCGCTCCCTCAAAGTTGTCGCAGATGCTCATGACCTCGCCGGTGGCCTTCATCTGGGTGGTCAGGGTGTGCTTGGCCGTGATAAACTTATCGAAGGGCAGGCGGGGCATTTTGACCACGCAATAGTCTAACGCCGGCTCAAAGCTGGCGTAGGTTTTGCCGGTAATTGCATTTTTTATTTCATCCAGAGTGTATCCCAGGGCAATTTTTGCAGCCACCTTTGCAATGGGGTAGCCGGTGGCCTTGCTGGCCAGGGCCGAGGAACGGCTCACTCTGGGGTTGACCTCGATGACGCAGTATTCAAAGCTGGTGGGATGCAGGGCAAACTGCACGTTGCAGCCGCCGGTGATTTTCAGCTCGTTGATGATCTTCAGAGCGGAGGTGCGCAGCATCTGGTATTCCTTGTCGGACAGAGTCTGGGAAGGAGCCACCACAATGGAGTCGCCGGTATGCACGCCCACCGGGTCGATATTTTCCATGTTGCAGACGGTGATGCAGTTGCCCTTACCGTCCCGCATGACCTCATACTCGATCTCCTTCCAGCCGGCGATGCAGCGCTCCACCAGCACCTGCCCCACCCGGGACAGACGCAGACCATTTTCCAGGATTTCCTCCAGCTCCGGCTGATTGTGGGCGATGCCGCCGCCGGAGCCGCCCAGGGTGTAGGCCGGGCGCAGCACCACAGGATAGCCGATGAGGTTAGTGAAGGCAATTCCCTCCTCCACGCTCTCCACCACCTTCGAGGCGGCGCAGGGCTCTCCGATGCGCTCCATCAGATCCTTAAATTCCTGGCGTCCCTCGGCGTTTCTGATGGTCTCCGCGGTGGTGCCAAGGAGAGTCACATTATGCTCCTTCAAAAAGCCGCTCTCCTCCAGCTCCATGCCTAAGTTTAATCCGGCCTGGCCGCCCATATTGGGCAGGATGGAATCGGGTTTTTCCTTTAAAATAATCTGCTCTAAGACTCTGGCGGTCAGCGGTTCGATGTAAACCTTATCCGCAATATCTCCGTCCGTCATGATGGTGGCCGGGTTGGAGTTCACCAGGATGACCTCCACGCCCTCCTCCTTTAAGGAGCGGCAGGCCTGGGTTCCCGCATAGTCAAACTCCGCCGCCTGTCCGATCACGATGGGGCCGGAGCCGATCACCATTACGCGCTTTACATCTGGGTTCTTTGGCATATCAACGCACCTCCATCATCTGAATAAATTTGTCAAACAGGCTGCCGGAATCCTGGGGGCCGGGACAGGCCTCCGGATGGAACTGCACTGTGAAAATATTTTTGCCGGTGTACTTTAAGCCCTCGTTGGTGCCGTCGTTGACATTGACAAAGGCAGGCACGGCCACCGCCGGGTCCAGCTTCTCCATGTCCACCACATAGCCATGGTTCTGGGAGGAAATATAGACTCTGCCGGTCTCTAACTCCTTCACCGGATGGTTGCCGCCCCGGTGACCGTATTTTAATTTATAAGTATCCGCGCCGGTGGCCAGGGCCATCAGCTGATGTCCCAGACAGATGGCGAAGATGGGCGCGTCGGATTTGTATAATTTATAAATCTCGTCAATGATGGCGCCGCAGTCCTTGGGGTCGCCGGGTCCGTTGGAGAGCATGATGCCGTCAGGCTTATCCGACAATATCTCAATGGCCGGCGTTCTGGCCGGGTAGACAGTCACATCGCAGCCGCGGGCTGCCAGGGAAGCGGCGATATTTTTCTTGGCGCCCAGGTCCAACAGGGCCACCTTTTTGCCTTTTCCGTTCAGGGTGCGCACAAGAGAGGGCCTTTTCTCACGAACGCCCGCCTGATAAGCTTCCGGATCAAAGTCCGCGCTGCCGCTCAAGGGTCCGTTGTCTTCCAGCTTTAATACGCCGGGCACATAATAGGGCTCGTCGCAGGTCACCTGGTCCACCACGTTTCCGGTTCTGTAGGCATGAAGCCTGGGCAGAATCCTCTCCAGGTCGTAGCCTTCGTCAGTGGTAATCATGCCGTTCATGGTGCCTTTTTCCCGAAGGATTCTGGTCAGAGCCCGGGTATCGATTCCGGCGATGCCGGGGATGCCGTATTGCTCCATAAATTCCTGTAAAGACAGGTCGCAGCGGAAATTGCTGGGGACTCTGGAGACCTCTCTGACGATGAAGCCGTCCGGCCAGGGGCGTCTGGACTCCATATCGTCCAGGCAGACGCCGTAGTTGCCGATGAGAGGATAGGTCATGCAGACCGCCTGACCCGCGTAGGAGGGATCTGTCAGAACCTCCAGGTATCCCGCCATGGAGGTGTTGAATACGATTTCGCTGACGATTTCTTTGTCGGTGCCGAAGTGGGTTCCTGTGAATACTGTGCCGTCTTCCAATATCAAAAATGCTTTCATAAGCTCACCTTTCTCCCTGAAGCTGCTCAAACCAAATAATTATACCATGCCCTTAAAAAAAGGACAACGGAATTTTGACTCCATCGTCCTTTTATATAAGCCATTTATGATAATGTCCTTATATACCACAAGAGAAAATGTCCCAAA
>JAJPYH010000216.1 GCA_021205045.1 Lachnospiraceae bacterium
GCTTTATGCGATAAAATATACCACCGTTTTTTTTCAGTGTCAACGCGAAAAATTTATGGTTTTTTATAAATTCAGAAATAATTTATATTACTTTTGCACAATAACAGGCTGCTGTTCCTCTTCTTTTTCCTCATTCAGCTTCTGAATAGCCTCATTGATAATCTCCATCCTGCCGTCCAGGTCAGCCACCATTTTGGAGCAGACCAGCAGCTCCTCGCGAAAGTCCTCCGGAACAGTTCCTTCGAACTTATACTTGATCTTGTGCTCTAAGGACGCCCAGAAATCCATGGCAACCGTGCGAATCTGGATTTCCACCCTGGTATTCACGGTCTTCTCCGTCAGATAAACAGGGATGGTAATGATCATGTGGTAGCTGCGGTAGCCGCTCTGCTTGGGATAGCGGATATAATCCTTGACAGAAACCACGTTGATGTCCTTCTGCTGGGCGATAATCTGGGCCAGCTCGTAAATATCGGAGGTAAAGGAACAGATCAGGCGAATCCCTGCGATATCATTGACCCGTTCCACCATGTTGGAGATGGTGGGCTCTAAACCATATCGATTCAGCTTGCGCACAATGCTGTCGGGGGTCTTGATGCGGGATTTGATATGTTCAATGGGGTTATACTGGTGAACATGCTGAAATTCATCATTGAGGATTTCCATTTTGGTCTCCACCTGTTTTAAGGCGGAGCGATAGATGAGGATAACTTCCTGCCAGCTCTCTATGTCGTAGTTTTTGATCGAATTTTCTTCCATTCCTGCTTTCCTCATGTTATACTGTGGTTATTATGGCTATATTTCCGGGAAAATCATAAAAAAAGAACGGCTCAGCATAAATGCATGCTTCGCAAAAACTCATCGTTAATCTTCGCCTTATCTTTTTTTATGATTTTCCCTGCTTTGAAGCAATTATCACACAGTTCAGACCCCCGGTTCGCAGTCATTTCTCCGGCGAAACGGATTCTGGTAGAAAGGATATATAACGTTATGTTTCGTGTTTGGTTTAAAATTATAGCCGACAATCATATTATACAGGATGCAGTCGTCGAGGATTCTTCCAACGAGACACGCACTCACAAAATCTTCCGCGCTCTGGAGGAGGCCTGCTCTCAGTTTGACTTAGGACAGCCGGTGTGGCTCGATGCTACTGTCAGGGACTTTCAGCTGCATTCCAAAGCGCGGTTTTATCAGGATAATTTCATTGAACACATTGCGTTTGATTATATGGAGATTCAGGTAATTGCGGAGTAGGTATTCCACATTGCAGTACCTGTCCCCACTTTGTCCGGGGTCTGAGTCGTCAGCAATCACCGGATGGCAATGAGCCGGGGATCGGATTTCTCAATCATCGTACCCATTGGGATTCTGGCTCTGCCATCTCCAGGAATCCTCACACATCTCCCGGATACCGTACTGTGCTTCCCACCCCAGTTCTTCTTTTGCCTTTGTGGCATCAGAATAGCAGATGGCGATGTCGCCGGCTCTGCGGGGCTTAATGGAGTAGGGAATCTTCACCCCGGTGGCTTCCTCAAAGTTTCTCACCACATCCAATACACTGTATCCCACACCGGTGCCCAGGTTATAAATCTTCAAGCCGGCCTTTTCCTCAATCTTTTTCAGTGCTTTCACATGTCCCAGCGCCAGATCCACTACATGAATATAGTCTCTCACGCCGGTTCCGTCCGGGGTGTCATAATCATTGCCGAAAACGCCAAACTCCGCCCGCTTTCCTACAGCCACCTGAGTGATATAAGGCATCAGATTGTTGGGAATGCCATTGGGGTTTTCCCCGATGGTACCGCTCTTGTGGGCTCCAATGGGATTGAAATAGCGCAGCAATATGACATTCCATTCCGGATCAGCCTTCTGCATATCGGTCAGGATCTGCTCCAGCATGGACTTGGTCCAGCCGTAGGGATTGGTGCAGCTGCCCTTGGGGCATTCCTCGGTGATGGGGATCACCGCCGGGTCGCCGTATACAGTGGCGGAAGAGGAAAAAATGATATTTTTGCAGTTGTGCTCTCTCATCACATCCACCAGAGTAAGGGTGCCGGAAATGTTATTGTGATAATACTCCCAGGGTTTTGCCACGCTTTCACCCACCGCTTTTAACCCTGCAAAATGAATGCAGCTGGTGATGTCCTCTTTCGCAAAAATCTCTTCCAGCGCGTCCGCATCCAGAATGTCCGCCTTATAAAAGGGCACCGGCTTTCCGGTAATGGCTTCCACCCTCTTAAGCGATTTCTCGCTGGCGTTGCATAAATTGTCAACAACCACCACATCGTAGCCTGCGTTCTGCAGCTCCACTACGGTGTGACTTCCAATGAACCCGGCTCCTCCGGTCACTAAAATTGCCATGCTATCTTCCTCCTTGAATATCCACTTTTTTAATTGCTTCTGCATCTGTCAGCGACTGCCTTTGTATCTCCCGCCATTCTGCCAAAGCTTTTTTCAAATATTCTTACAGCACGATTCCGTTTTTCAGACACAGTGCTCTGGCGCTCTCCACGCTGTCCACTCCTGTCTTATTTTTAATCGGTGCAAACTCCCTCTCCCTCACCACCTCAAAGGGCAGGCAGGTATCCAGCTGGTGAATCATATCCAGCACCAGCTCCTCATATTTATAACCGTTGGGGCTCTCCGGCTTCACATACTGCCCGTTCTCATCAATATGGGGAATCTTTTTCTCCACCACATGGCAAGGCATTTTCCCCTGAAAGAGGGTTTCCAGCGAATGTATATTGAACAGATAATTTAAAATCACGCCAAAATTATAGGCCGGGTCACCTTTCTCATTTCTGGCGTTCACCATCTCATCGGTCAGCTCATAATATTCCACAATGCTGGGTCTGCCATCCTCCAGGCACACCACGCCAACGCCCTCACGGGGCGCGTTTTTGCGCACTACCTTGGCTCCCACACTGACTCCGGCGTCCAGGGTTGCACCCACGAACACCGGATCGGCAATTCTCTGCAGCACATTGTCCACCGCGAAAATATTCATCCACTCAATTCCCTGTTCATGGGCATAATCAATCAGACCCGCCTCCTGCATGCTGGTAAACCAGCCGCCGTTGCCATTGGGGGAAGTACTTATCCTGTACTTTTCCTCCAGATATACATGCCCGTCATAGTCGGACGCCGGAGCCATCTTCTGCAGGAAAAAGTGGACATATTCCTCAGGATAGCCAAAATAAGCCTTTTCATTCAGAAAAGCTCTGGTCACCTGATCATTTTTGTCACTGGTCATCACAAACAGGTGAAACCAGGTTCCTGTCTGCCTGACCACATCCATCATGTTCTCAATCAGGCGTTCAAAAATATACACCGGGCGGGTCAGACCGATATCGTACACCCCCTTGGGACCGTCGCTGCCAAGCCTTGTGCCCATGCCTCCGGCCAGAAGCACGGCGCCGACCTTGCCCTCCTGAATAGCTTTGACCCCGATTTCCGTATAATATTCCCTTCTGGCATCGATTTCAGAAAGCTCCAAAGCTCCCAGAGGCTCAAACCTTCCTCTTTCATTTCCGCTCTTATGACAATGCTCAAGGGCAGAAAAATCCGTGGCTTCAATCTGCGCAAGCAGCTCTGTTCGCTGATCCGCCGTCAGCTCCTCATAATATTTCAGCACATGAAGCTGATCCGCTTTCTTAAGCTTTTGACAGGCTTCCTCGTAATTCATATTTTTTCTTCCTCCGGCGCGAACGCCTCATCAATTTCCATATATTTCTCCCTGGAAACAGGATAATTACCACTGCCCGGGTTCAATACCACTCCTGCGGTTTCTCCCTGGTTTAATAACGTCAGAACTCTCTTAAAATCCGCCGCGATGATCTGCTTGGGCGGCTTATCCTTTGTGAAGCGCTTCAGCTCAAAAACATCTGTGAACAGAGGCAGAAAGGCCTCTCCTTCCTTGTTTTTGACAAGCAGCAGCGCGCTCTGCTCTTTACGCGCCTCATCCTCCACAGGCTGCGCCCCCAGAAGGAACCGGCTTCTGGTCATATTCACATAGACCTCCTCGGAAAGCTCCTGCACATCTCCTCTGCCCGGAGCGTCCGCCGCCCTGCGGTACTCCTGCAGGAAATAAAGCAGAGAAAGCTGCAGACCCGGATTTTCCACAGGTCTCTTTTCCGCGGGCTGCCCGGAAAAATCCTGCCAGCGCAAAAACTCGCCAACCTGCACCAGATAGTCCTCCCCGGGCTCCCTTCCAATAAACTGAACGGCATTGACTCCCAGCACCTTCAGGCTGCCAAACATCTGCGCAATCTCTTTCTCTCTGCATTTTACCACCAGCGCCGGCTTTTTCTCCCCGATCAGGGCCTGTGCCTTTTCCCTGGCCGCCTCCTCTTTCGTGCAGATCACCACGTAGTCATCCATGGTGTCCTCATGGCAGAACACAAAAGGCAGCTTCGTGGCCTGGGAATGGATCACATAGATCTCCTTTAGTTTTGGAATATTTCTGATAAAATCACGTCTGTTCATATATGATTCCTTTTTCCTTTTTCATCCATATTTATTCTGACAGGGATGTCATTTCAGGGCAGTCCCGTCAATTTGGGTTACCGCAGTTTTACAGTCTCCTTTTTCCACAAATTCATCCGGTAGCACACATAAATAATAGCCGCCGAAATAAAGTTGGACATCACCACGGCCCACCAGACACTCTCAAACCCCATGCCCAGTACGCCCTGGCAAAAATACAATACGGCAAAACGCCAGACCCACAATCTGCTGGCGTCCACCGCCATGGTAATCATAGTGTGCCCCGCTCCCTGAAACAGGGATATCGTCGAGTTATAGACACCGTTGCTGAAACAGCAGATGGCCATCAGGCTCAAAAACGAGGATGCATAGTCGATTACCAGCTCGTCAGAGCTGAAAATACTGACCGCCGCCCTGGAGATCGGCTCTCTTGACAAAATAAACCCGCACACCAGCAAAAAGACCACCGAAATATTTCTGGCGAGCCTGTATCCCTGATCCGCACGCTCCAGCTGCCTTGCCCCCACATTCTGCCCTGTGATCGTAGCTACCGCGGAACCAATGCCATTGCTTGGCAGGGTAATCAGGCCGTTGATCTTATTTCCGATACCGTAGGCCGCCACCGCTGTAGCGCCAAACTGATTGACATTCCTGGTAACCAGCAAAAAAACCAAACTGCATGGTGCTGCCGCCGATGGCTGTAGGCAATCCCACCTTTGCAATATTGATAAGCTTCTGCTTATGGAAGTGAAAATCCCTGTAGGAGAGTCTGACTGTCTCCTTTTTACTGCGGATTGCCACAAAAGCGAAGACTGCGCAGGGGATCTTGGAGGCCACAGTGGCCAGAGCCGCGCCCGCGGTTCCCATTTGAAGGACAATAATCAGCAGCGGATCCAGCAGCATATTGATCACAACACCGGTCACATTCAAAGCCATGGGGCGCACCGTGTCCCCCTGGGACTGCCGCACCGCCGTATACATATTGATTGTATACAGAAACGGCATATCCAGCACCACGATCTCCAGATACGTTTTCCCGTTATAAAATACTTCCTCTTCCGCACCCAGCCAGCCGCAGATTCCGCCCGCGCAGATTCTCACCGCCGCCGCGCAGCCGATAGAAAAAACCATGGCGCACAGAAAAATATGGCTCAGCATATCCCTGGCGTCATCATCCTGCTTCGCACCCAGATATTGACTGATCAGTACAGACCCCGCGGTGGTGATGCCGGTGCCAAAATTTAAAATCAGATTCTGCACCGGAGAAACCAGGGTAATCCCGGCCATCTCGTTCGTGCCAAGCCTTCCCAGCCAGTAAGTATCTGTCAGATTGTACATGGACTGGATAAAGCTGTTAATGACAATAGGAACCGCCAGTCCCAGAATCACAGTCCAGAGATTTCCGTTAAGTATCTGTTCTCGATCTACCTTTTTCATATCGTTAATGTATGCCTTCTTTCGATGTAAAATATTTTCAGTCGTTCCCGTCATTCAGATCGGCACCGCAAATAACAACGACCACCTCCACAGGACTACCTTTTCTCAATGCCTCCGCCAGTCTGACGGAGCGAAGATTATCCTTCTGCACCCGGATATACACCCTGTCGGCCAGCTCCTGTTCCCTTACAAATTCCAGAATCAGCAGGCAGGCCTCTCTGGCCAGTCCCCTGCCCCAAAACTCCGGCAGAAGCGCATAGCCCAGATGCAGTCCCTCCTCTTCATGGGTTTCCCAGGTGAGTCCGGCCCAGCCGACAGTCCTTCCGCTCCCTTTTTCCACCACAGACCAGATGCCATAGCCATAGAATGGGTACTGATATTTCCTGTACATTCTCAGATACTGAGCGTAAGCCTCTTGCGAACCCCCGTGCGTCTCCTCCAGAACACTTTCCGGCAGGAGCGGCTCCAGGAACTGTCCGCAGCGCTCATCCTGATAAATTTCCCGCAAAACTCCCGCATCATCCTCTGTGCTCTCTCTGACAAGAAGCCGGCCGCTCTCTCCAATGGTCCCCGGTTCTCCTCTGTGATGCTGCCACATCAGAAGCTTTTCTCTCTCCGTCAGCAAATCCGCACGGATACATACATTGTCGAAACCATCAAAGCCACAGCCGGTCAGTCTGGTAATCCGGTCAGCCATCTCTCTTTGAGTTCCCACAAAGCTCTGCAGCTCCACCAGCTCCACCAGTACACAAAAGCCTTTTTCTTTCCAGGGCATAAGTTCCTCCGGAGAAGACCCCACAATGATGCAGGGCTCTGAAGGAGCGCTTTCCAATGTACAGTTTTGCACAGATATCAAAGCAATTTCCATTTACTTTATCAGCTTTTTGAAATATAATACCTTCAGAAAATCATAATAAAAGGAGAACCAGTTATGGCACAAAATCCAGTTGTTACTATCACCATGGCAAACGGCGATGTGATGAAGGCAGAACTCTATCCGGAGATTGCCCCGACCGCAGTCAATAATTTTGGTGTTAGTCCGTAAACGGGTCGTTTTGGCCAAAGTTCTATATTCAGGGCATACTATACTGGTATTTCTGAAAGCCAGATATTAGGCCACCGACCCAAATCCGGACTAACACCATAATTTTATTTCCCTGATCCGGAAGGGCTTCTATGACGGTCTGATCTTTCATCGGGTCATCAAAGGCTTCATGATCCAGGGAGGCGACCCGGAGGGCACCGGTATGGGAGGCCCCGGCTATTCTATTCGTGGTGAATTCAACCAGAACGGCTACCCGAACAGTTTAAAGCACACCAAAGGAGTTCTCTCCATGGCCCGCTCCATGAACCCCAATTCCGCCGGCAGCCAGTTCTTTATCATGCATGCTCCGGCTCCCCACTTAGACGGCGCATATGCCGCCTTCGGCAAAGTGACCGAGGGTCTGGATGTCGTCGACAAAATCGCGTCCGTGCGCACCGACTACAACGACAGACCCTTAGAGGAACAGCGCATGGCTTCCGTAACCGTGGAAACCTTCGGCGAGGAATATCCTGAACCGGATAAAATCCTCGCGCACAGGAGATAAACTGCCTTAACCAAATAGTATTATAGGTTTCACCGAAAGGACTGTCAAGAAAAAAGTCACCTGTCTGTCGTTTACATTTTGTTCATAATTTATTTTCTGAATGTTAAATTTGGTATCAAGAAATATCCAAATTTTTTCTGTAGTATATAAACCAAGACAGGATAACAAAATTCTTTTTCATAAACAAGAACCCAGTAGAAGCAGTCTGCTGGGTTTCCTCCTTTTCAGAAAGACAGCGGCATTTAGTCGCTGTCTCTTTCTTTTGCAGGAAAAATCCCCGGCTCCGCCAATAACGGCCGCCGGGGATTTCTTTTGTCTTTTGTAATTAGAGCAAACAGCTTTATGCCGTTCACCAATAGTCTCAGGCCTTGTCCACAGAACCGAACAGCTCCATCTTCTCCTTGACAGTAGCCTTGATCGCCTCAAAGCCGGGGGCCAGAAGCTTACGCGGGTCATACCCCTTGCCCTGCAGATCCTTGCCCTCTTCCACATACTTACGGGTCGCCGCCGCGAAAGAAAGCTGGCATTCGGTGTTCACATTGATCTTGGCTACACCCAGAGTAATGGCCTTCTTGATCATGTCAGCCGGGATACCGGTACCGCCGTGCAGCACCAGAGGCATATCGCCGGTCAGAGCCTGGATAGCGTCCAGAGTCTCAAAGCTTAAACCCTTCCAGTTGGCCGGATATTTGCCGTGGATGTTGCCAATGCCCGCCGCCAGGAAATCAATGCCCAGATCAGCGATAGCCTTGCACTCTTTCGGATCCGCGCACTCGCCCATGCCAATCACACCGTCTTCCTCGCCGCCGATGGCACCAACCTCAGCCTCGATGGAAACACCCTTTGCGTGTGCAGCAGCTACCAGCTCCGTAGTCTTGGCCACATTCTCCTCAATCGGATAGTGAGAGCCATCGAACATGATGGAGGAGAAGCCTGCCTCCAGGCACTTATAGCAGCCATCATAAGTGCCGTGATCCAGATGCAATGCCACCGGAACGGTAATCTTTAAATCCTTGAGCATGCCATTGACCATGCCTACCACTACATCAAAGCCGCCCATATACTTGCCGGCGCCTTCGGATACACCCAGAATGACCGGGGAGTTTAACTCCTGAGCGGTCAGAAGAATCGCCTTGGTCCACTCCAGATTGTTAATATTAAACTGGCCTACCGCGTAATGTCCGGCCTTGGCCTTCTGAAGCATCTCCGTTGCTGAAACTAACATATTCACATACCTCCTTTTTATGGAAAGCGCTTATGCGCTCTGTCCCGATAAATATTTCTCAATCTGGGCAACGGCCTCTTCCTCATCAGCGCCATCCGCCGTGATTTCCAGATCTGTTGCGTTTTCCGTGCACAATGTCATCATGCCCATGATGCTTTTCGCATTAAAGCGATGCTTGTCATTGCGGATATAAATCTGACTGCTGAACCGGTTCGCAACCTGCACCAGCACAGCCACCGGTCTGACATCCAGTCCTGAATCCAGCTGGATTTTTACATTTTTCTTAATCATGATACTCCTCCATTGACTAAAGTATAACTAATCTACGATCAACGGCAGTCAGGGCTGTCGTTGATCTTAACAGGTCCGCTCCTCTCTGAGCTGATCTGCATAGTCACTGATTCTGCGGAGCCTGTGATTGACTCCGGACTTTCCAACCGGCGGCGTCAGATACTCTCCCAGTTCCCTTAAGGATGCCTCCGGATGCTCCAGCCGTACTCCGGCCATCTCGTAAAGCCCTTCAGGCAGACTCTCCAGCCCACGGACAGAAGCAATATACTCAATATCCTGTACCTGCTTCTCCGCGGCCGTAACTGTCTTGCGGATATTGGAGGTCTCGCAGTTCACCCTGCGGTTGACGCTGTTGCGTATCTCCTTATAGGCACGCATATTCTCCAGCTCCAGCAGCGAGGTATGGGCTCCCATATTGCCCAGAAGCTCCACTATGGCCGAACCCTCCTTGAGATAAACGATGTGGCTCTGCTTTCTGACTAACACTCTGGCTTCCACCCCCAGCGCTTTCAGCTGCGCGGATAAAAAGGACGCCTGTTCCTCACAATCGCAGGCAAACTCCATATGATATCCCCTTCTGGGATCGCTGATGGAGCCGCACACCAGAAATGCACCCCGGACAAATGCCCGTCTGCAGCACACTCTCTCAGACAAATCTTTCACTGCTTCCTGTTCAGCATGATCAATGAAATGTAAAAAATGAAACAGTTCTTCCTCTGTCAGGTCTTTTTCAGTTTCTATATTAAAGGTTTTTTTAATCAATGTAAAGCCTTTTTTTATGACCAGCCCGTTTTCTGAGCGAAACCCCAGGGTATAGCAGTCCTCCCGCACTCTGCCAATCTGGCCCCCGTACTCGTACATACCCATCAGCTCCGCTCGGCGGCAGTGTCCGGGAGCAGGCAAAATTGCTGCCAGCTCACGCTTCACGCCGGCGGAAAAGGATTTTTTTTCTTCTAATTCGTCAGCCATCGGTCTGCCCCCAATAAATTACCTCAGGTTCCAGCGTCACGCCGAAGGCTTTCTCTACCCCGGCGATGACTTTCTGCATCAGAAGTCTGACCTGCGCACAGGTGGCATTCCCCCTGTTGATCACAAAGCCGCAGTGCTTCTCGCTGACACAGGCGTCGCCTACCTGATATCCGGAAAAGCCCGCATCCTGAATCAGCTTCCCCGCATAATATCCTGCCGGACGTTTAAAAGTGCTGCCGGCGCTTGGATATTCCAGGGGCTGCTTTTCCCGGCGCCTCTTGGCATACTCCGCCATGTGGAATTTGATCTGCGCCCGATCCCCCGGCACAAGCTCCATGGTTACAGAAGCTACAATCAGTTCCCGTTCCTTCATGGCGCTGGTGCGATAGGCAAATCCCAGCTCTTCCCCGGAAAGCCTCAACAATTTTCCCTCTCTGTCATAGGCCTCCACACAGACAACCACCTGGCTCATTTCCCCTCCATAAGCGCCCGCGTTCATTATCACACCTCCGCCTATGGAACCCGGAATTCCCTGAGCAAATTCCAGCCCGGAAAGGGCTTCGTCACAGGCACATCTGGAAATTTTGCTCATAAGCGCTCCAGCCTGAGCTGTGATCCGGTTACCCTCCACCCTGATTGCGGAAAAAGGCTCCCCCATGCACATCACCACACCAGGAACCCCCTGATCGTCCACCAGAAGGTTGGATCCGTTGCCCATCAGGTGTAAATCCACCTGATATGTCCGGCAAAAATCCAGTATCTTTGGAATATCTCCCTCATTTGAAACACAGACAAAGCACTCTGCCGCGCCCCCGATCTTAAAGGTGGTATGCTTTGAGAGCGGCTCCTGCCACAAAATCTGTAAATGTGCCGAAAACTTCTCGCTGAAGGCTTTCTTCCAATCCATCATTATATTCTGCCTTTCTGCGAAAGGCACCGATGGGGTTATGAAACAGC
>JAJPYH010000161.1:0-4841 GCA_021205045.1 Lachnospiraceae bacterium
ATTGTGGATACTATATGCAATGCTACCGAGGAGAGACAGACTGAGGCAAGGGAACTATCCCAGGCCGCTGATGCAATGATAGTCATAGGTGGAAAAAAGAGCTCAAATACCCGCAAGCTGTACGAGATATGCGCGGAATGCTGCGAGAATACGTATTACGTCCAGACAGCGGCGGATTTGGGATTCAAGCTACCTGAATCTGTTGGATTTGTTGGTATTACTGCAGGGGCTTCCACCCCCAACAATATAATCGAGGAGGTTCAAAATTATGTCAGAATTAACTTTTGAACAAATGCTGGAGGAATCAATTAAAACAATTCATACAGGAGAGGTAGTAAGCGGTACAGTGATTGACGTGAAACCTGAACAGATCATACTGAATATCGGCTACAAGGCAGACGGTGTTCTGCCCAAGAACGAATACAGCAATGACTCGACCGTTGACCTGACCCAGGCTGTGAAGGTTGGAGACACCATGGAGGTAAAGGTTTTGAAGGTGAATGACGGGGACGGACAGGTTGCCCTCACTTACAAGCGCCTTGCTGCGGAGCGCGGCAATAAGCGCATTGAGGAAGCTTACAATAATAAGGAAGTGCTCACCGCAAAGGTGACCCAGGTACTGGACGGCGGCTTAAGCGTGACAGTGGAAGGTGTTCGCATCTTTATTCCCGCAAGCCTTGTATCCGATACTTATGAGAGAGACCTTTCCAAGTACGCGGATCAGGAGATCCAGTTTGTGATCACTGAGTACAATCCCAAGAGAAGACGCTATATCGGCGACAGAAAGCAGCTGATCGTAGCCAGAAAGGCCGAGATGCAGGCGGCTGTGTTCGCACGCATTAAGGAAGGCGATATTGTAGAAGGCACAGTCAAGAACGTGACTGACTTTGGCGCTTTCATCGATCTGGGCGGTGTGGACGGCCTGTTACATATCTCCGAGATGAGCTGGGGCCGTATCGAGCATCCCAAGAAGGTATTTACTGTAGGCCAGGAGCTGAAGGTCCTGATCAAGGAGATCAATGGCAACAAGATAGCGCTGTCCTTGAAATTTGACGAGCTCAATCCCTGGAGAAACGCAGCCGAAAAGTTTGCGGTTGGTACAGTAGTTACCGGCAAGGTAGCCCGCATGACTGACTTTGGCGCCTTTGTAGAGCTGGAGCCGGGCGTTGACGCTCTGCTGCATGTATCTCAGATTTCCAGAGAGCGCGTGGAGAAGCCCTCCGATGTTCTTTCTGTAGGTCAGGAGATTACCGCCAAGATTACAGATTTCAATGAGGAGACTCACAAGATCAGCCTGAGCATGAAGGCTCTCCTTCCCCAGACTCAGAAGTCCAGAAAAGAGAAGGAGCCGGAGGCAGATGTAGTAAGCGTTGACATCGAGGCTGAAATTGCAAAGCAGAAGGAGGAAGAGGACGCTGAGTAAGGCGGCTTCATCCGACTGACAGGTATTAATGAAAAGAACCCGCAGGATCCATAAAAAGTCCTGCGGGTTCTTTTTGCGGTAAACGGCAAAATTGCCGCCGTTCACATGATGGGCATACTCGGGTGCTCAGGTGTTGTCGATGATGCGGCAGATCAGATGCTCCGCGTATTTCTGAAACAGCTCTTTGTTTTTCTTTGTATCCACCGTGACTTCAAACCAGGATACGTTGTCCTTCAAATCTGCCTTGTAGTAGGGCTCTACAATGGGGGAATACTGCTTGAGGAAATATCCTCTTCTCCTGGTGTAGCAGGTGGCCGCAGTGGCCTGCATGCGGTATTCCTTTTCCGCGAAGGAGGCTACGGACTTGTGGTAGGCGGCGTCCAGAGCGGGGATGTAGTAGTAGTTTTTATAGTTAGAATAATAGTATTTCAGCTCGCCGTCCAGCACCGGAACCGAGAGCATCAGCTTTAAGCCTTCTGCCAGCAGGGAAATCCCGTCGTAATGCAGAGAAAGCGTGCGCGGCAGGGCGGTGAACAGATCCAGCTCCATGGTCAGCTCGTAGACAGCCTCTCCCTGGTGGTTTCTGGTTCTGACCATGGCGGCTTTTTTAATCTTCGGAAGCCTTTGAGTGATATCTCCGTAAGAGAGCATGGGAAGAATCGCCAGAAGGCCCTTCAAATCATCACTGTTGTGCTGCATCAGCAGATCCCGCACCTGATCATCAGGCTTTACAGTGTAAGCCTGATAAAAACGGATCAGTTCGCCTCCATTATATGGATCCTCTCTGTGAAGTCCCATAAACTCCTCCACAGTGCGCTGCCTGCAGTCTGAGAGAGCCAGCTTGTCCCGCCATGGGCTGATCTTTTTGTAAAGGTCGATGCTCTGCAGACTGTCAAGAGGAAGGTCAATGCCGTATTTGGCGGCCTTTTGCATGAGATAGGAAATACCGAATCGGGTGCCGTTATAATGAATGACCACGGAAAATCTGTCCAGCATTTTGGAAAGACGCGCGATAAGCTCCCTTTCCTCCTGGGCGGATTCTGCCATAAATTGCTGCAGGCACCATTTCCCGTCCTCAATAAAGACAAGTCCGATCAGATACAGCTGGGTCGACGCCGGGGGAAAGCCGGTGGTCTCGATATCCAGAAATAAAATTTCTTCTATTGGAGCGAAGCGCTCCAGGGGGTAGGCAGGGGTAAACTGCTCCATTCGTTCCCTGGAAATATACATGGGGGCCTCCTGAGATCGTATGGCTGTTGCTCATACGGAAGTTCATTGTCTGACAGAAAGTGATCGGAAATGCAGGCTGATTTCAGGCAAATCCGGGCGGCTGTACCAGCCTGGCTGTGACACGGGTGCGTCTGAATGACTTTCCATCGGCATTCTTGTTACAGTATACCATGAACTTTACGCAAAAGGTAGAGAAACTTTGTCAAAAACTTTATGAAATGTGGCATTGAAAGGGATATTTGTTTATGGTAGAATAATCAAGGCTTATTTAAAAGAAGCGACATAAAGTCGTTCACCATAATGATTGTGAGTACAAAGGAGACGAAATATGCCTGTTTTATATCATTCCACAAGAGACAGCGGCGTGACAGCCACGGCTTCCCGGGCAATTTTGCAGGGACTGTCAAAGGATGGCGGTCTGTTTGTGCCGGATCACATTCCGGCCCTTGACAAAAGCCTGGAGGAGCTGGCCGGAATGGATTACCGCCAGGTGGCCTATGAAGTGATGAAGCTTCTGCTTTCCGATTTTACAAAGGAGGAGCTGGAATACTGCATCAACAGCGCTTACGACGCAAAGTTTGACACCAGTGAGATCGCGCCCATGAGATATGCGGACGGGGCATATTTCCTGGAGTTATTTCACGGGAAGACCATCGCCTTCAAGGACATGGCTCTGTCCATTCTTCCCTATCTTATGACGGTCTCGGCTAAGAAAAATCAGATCAAAAATGACATCGTCATTCTGACCGCCACCTCCGGCGATACCGGAAAGGCCGCGCTGGCCGGCTTTGCGGATGTGAAGGGGACGAAGATCATCGTATTTTATCCCAAAAACGGCGTGTCCGCCATCCAGGAAAAGCAGATGGTTACCCAGAAGGGGGACAATACTCTGGTGGTGGGAATTCACGGCAACTTCGACGATGCTCAGACCGGGGTGAAGAAGATTTTCGGCGATGAGGAGCTTGCAAAAAAGCTGGATCAGGCCGGTTACCAGTTCTCCAGCGCCAACTCCATCAACATCGGGCGTCTGGTGCCGCAGATTGTCTATTATGTATACGCCTACACAAGGCTTCTGGGTGATGGCAGGGTAAAAGCGGGGGAGGAGATCAATGTGGTGGTGCCCACCGGCAATTTCGGCAACATCCTGGCCGCTTATTATGCCAAGGAGATGGGGCTTCCCATTCACAGACTGATCTGTGCCTCCAATGACAATAAGGTGCTGTATGATTTCTTTTCCACCGGCACTTATGACAAAAACAGAGAATTTGTGCTGACCACATCTCCTTCCATGGACATTCTGGTGAGCTCCAACCTGGAGCGCCTGATCTACAGGATCGCCGGGGAGGATGCGGAGCAGAACGCGGAGCTGATGAGGCAGTTGTCCAACGGCGGTGTTTACTCTATTACAGATCAGATGCGGGAGGGGCTGAAAGATTTTGTGGGCGGCTGCGCCACGGTCAGCGAGACCACGCAGACCATCCGGCATATTTACGAAAAGGATCAGTATGTGATCGATCCTCATACGGCTGTGGCTGCCTGTGTCTATGAGAAATATACTCAGGAATCCGGGGACGGGCATGTGACGGTCATTGTGTCCACCGCCAGCCCTTATAAATTCACCAGAAGTGTGATGGAGGCCATTGATCCGGCCTGCGCTGACGAGAAGGATTTCGCTCTGGCTGACAGACTGAGCGTCCTGTCCGGCGTGAAGGTGCCGGCGGCTGTGGAGGAGATCAGGAACGCGCCGGTTGTGCACAGGACGGTCTGCGGGAAGGATGAGATGACGGATGTTATTCTGAAATTTCTGCAGATTCCCTCAAAGTGCTGAAAGGATTTGCTCCGTACTTATCATATTTTCTGAGAGAGAATTGGATAGAATTTATAAATTTTTCACGTCGCTGTTTGCTAAAATTTACAAAATGTGCATTGATTTTTTTTTGACAATGTGTATAATTGAGAATGGGTTACGGGGGAAAGACTCTGTGACATTTCTTTATGTGTAAAACCTGTATTATAGAGAGCATATCGCTGAACGCTGTAATACAGGTAAATATAAACAGTAACAAAAATTAAGAAAGAAAGAGGAATACCAAGATGGCAATTGATTTGACAAAGTATGGCATCACCGGCACCACGGAGATCGTGTACAATCCTTCCTATGAGTTTTTATATGAGGAAGAGATGAAGC
>JAJPYH010000161.1:4851-10837 GCA_021205045.1 Lachnospiraceae bacterium
GTTATGAGGTTGGCCAGCTGACTGAGCTGGACGCTGTAAACGTAATGACCGGTATCTACACAGGACGTTCTCCCCAGGACAAGTACATTGTAATGGATGAGAATTCCAAGGACACCGTTTGGTGGACCACCCCCGAATATAAGAATGACAACCATCCCATGAGCGAGGATGTCTGGGCACAGGTGAAGACCATTGCTCAGAAGGAGCTGTGCAATAAGAGACTGTTCGTGGTAGACGCGTTCTGCGGTACCAATAAGGACACCCGCATGGCCGTTCGCTTCATCATGGAAGTGGCATGGCAGGCTCATTTCATCAAGAACATGTTCATCCAGCCTACCGCTGAGGAGCTTGAGAACTTCGTTCCTGATTTCACTGTTTACAACGCTTCCAAGGCAAAGGTGGAGAATTATAAGGAGCTTGGTCTGAATTCCGAGACCTGCGTGGCCTTCAATATCACCAGCCGTGAGCAGGTGATCATCAACACCTGGTACGGCGGCGAGATGAAGAAGGGCATGTTCTCCATGATGAACTATTATCTTCCCCTGAAGGGAATCGCTTCCATGCACTGCTCCGCCAACACCGATATGAACGGTGAGAATACCGCTATCTTCTTCGGTCTGTCCGGCACCGGCAAGACCACCCTTTCCACCGATCCCAAGAGACTGCTGATCGGCGATGACGAGCACGGCTGGGACGACAACGGCGTGTTCAACTTTGAGGGCGGCTGCTATGCCAAGGTCATCAACCTGGATAAGGATTCCGAGCCTGATATCTACAACGCTATCAAGCGCAACGCTCTGCTGGAGAACGTGACCGTAGATGAGAACGGCAAGATCGATTTCGCTGACAAGAGCGTTACCGAAAATACCCGTGTATCCTACCCGATCAACCACATTGAGAATATTGTACGTCCTGTTTCTTCCGCTCCGGAAGCCAAGAATGTGATTTTCCTGTCCGCAGACGCTTTCGGCGTACTGCCTCCGGTTTCCATCCTGACTCCTGAGCAGACCCAGTACTACTTCCTGAGCGGCTTTACCGCGAAGTTAGCCGGCACCGAGCGCGGCATCACCGAGCCCACCCCGACCTTCTCCGCCTGCTTCGGTCAGGCTTTCCTGGAGCTGCATCCCACCAAGTATGCTGAGGAGCTGGTCAAGAAGATGGAAAAGAGCGGCGCCAAGGCTTATCTGGTCAACACCGGCTGGAACGGCACCGGCAAGCGTATCTCCATTAAGGACACCCGCGGCATCATCGACGCGATCCTGAACGGCGATATCAAGAATGCTCCCACCAAGACTCTGCCGATCTTCAACTTTGAGATCCCGACCGAGCTCAATGGCGTTGACACCAACATCCTGGATCCTCGCGATACCTATGCTGACGCTTCTGAGTGGGAAGCAAAGGCCGACGATCTGGCAGGACGTTTCATCAAGAACTTCAAAAAGTACGAGAGCAACGCTGCTGGCAAGGCTCTGGTTGCTGCTGGCCCGCAGAAATAATACCTGCGTGATGGAATGAGCATTTTATGCTCAGGATATAAACTTTTACAAAAGAGAAAGGGCACCCTGTTCGCCTGATGGCGGCGGGGTGCCCTGATTTTTACAGTGATACAGATTCGTCTCAGATACCTGGAGCACATTTTCGCCAGGCCGAGGATATAACATCAGATACCAAAGATCGGAGAAATACGAAATGAAAAAATATATCATGTCCCTGGATCAGGGCACGTCCAGCTCCAGATGCATTCTGTTTGACCAGGAGGGAAATATCTGCTCCGTGGCGCAGAAGGAATTCACACAGATCTATCCCCAGCCCGGCTGGGTGGAGCACGATCCCATGGAAATCTGGTTCACCCAGATTTCTGTAGCAGACGAGGCTATGAGGAAAATCAACGCCACTAAGGATGATATCGCCGCCATTGGCATCACCAATCAGCGGGAGACTACCATTGTCTGGAATAAGAAGACCGGGAAACCCATTTATAACGCCATTGTCTGGCAGTGCCGCAGAACGGCGGCAAGAATTGAGCGGATGAAGGAGGATGGCATTGTTGAGGCAGTCCATCAGTCCACCGGTCTGGTGCCTGATCCTTATTTCTCCGCCTCAAAGCTGGCCTGGATTCTGGAAAATGTGGAGGGCGCCAGGGAGGCCGCCGAGAAAGGCGAGCTTTTGTTTGGAACAGTGGATACCTGGCTCATCTGGAATCTGACCGGAGGAGCGGTTCATGTGACGGATTACACCAATGCTTCCCGGACGATGATGTTTGATATCCACAACCTGTGCTGGGATCAAAAGATTCTGGACTATTTTAACATCCCGGCATCCATGCTGCCTCAGGTGAAGCCCTCCTGCTGTATTTACGGAGAGACGCAGAATGAGCGGATCGGAAACGGAATTCCCATCGCGGGAGCCGCAGGAGACCAGCAGGCAGCTTTGTTCGGACAATGCTGTTTCGATGAAGGAGAGGTCAAAAATACATACGGTACCGGCTGCTTTCTGCTGATGAACATCGGAGAAAAGGCAGCGATCTCCGGGAAGGGCCTGCTGACCACCATCGCCGCCAGCGCGGACGGAAAGGTCAGGTACGCTCTGGAGGGCAGTATTTTCGTGGCGGGGGCTGCCATCCAGTGGCTCAGAGACGAGCTTCGCATGATTGACAATGCCGCCCAGTCGGAGACTCTGGCAGAGGCGGTGGAGGACACCAACGGAATGTACGTGGTTCCGGCCTTTACCGGTATCGGTGCGCCTTATTGGGATCCATACGCAAGAGGCACCATTGTGGGAATTACCAGAGGCTGCCGCAAGGAGCATTTCGTCAGGGCTACCCTGGAGTCCATGGCCTATCAGACCTGGGATATTCTGAAGGTGATGGAGCAGGAAGCCGGCGTGTCATTAAAGGAGCTGAAGGTGGACGGCGGCGCTTCCATGAATAATTTTCTGATGCAGTTTCAGGCGGATATCCTGGACATCAAGGTACTGAGACCGGAATGTGTGGAGACCACGGCGCTGGGAGCGGCCTACCTGGCGGGCATCGCGGCAGGTTACTGGAAGGATGCCGAGGATGTACGCAAAAGCTGGAAGCTTTCGAGAACCTTCACATCCGCCATGCCAAAGGAGAGGAAGGAAAAGCTTCTGCGTGGATGGCAAAAGGCGGTGGGAAGATCGCTGGCGTGGGTGGAATGAATTTAAATGGTTCTGCTTTTTTTTGATTTTTTCGGATTAGACAAATTTGACAGTTGTTTTTTTGCTTCGGATTGTATATAATAAGCGTAGCCAGAATGGCAAATGACTTCTGTTATGTTTGAACCTACAACTACTTTAAACGGGATTCCTATATCGCTGTACGGCTGCCAGGCCTCCGGATTTATCCTTGTGCAGGGGAAGGCAAATGTATATGCTGCGGTCACCCACCTGGCCTTGGCTAGGAGTCAATCGGCAGAGGTCCCATTCTGGTTTTTCAAAGAGACTGTTCGCAGTGAATTCGGACATACAGCCGCACTGTGAATCATGAAGGCGCATAATTCCCTGAATCCGGACATACATTACACAAAGGCAAGTCCGGGTGAGCGGTATGCGCAGATACAAAAACAGTCAGGAACTGAAGGCTCATTTCAGGCAGATACGCCTGAAATGGGCTTTTTGCATATTTTTACTGGCCCTTCTTCTGATTTTGCTAAAGCTGCGGCCGGAGAGAAACGATAAGACCGGGGAACCGGAGGAAACTCAGACACCGACGGTGGAAATCACCGTCGAGGATATTGAGCGTCTGACACAGAGCCCGGATATCCGGGTGCTTTTGCAGTCCGGAAATTATGAGGGGATTTACCATAATTCTGTGACAGTCAGTTTCCCATCCGGCGGTTACCTGCTCCTGTATCAGAATCAGAGCTGGGTGAAGAAAACCCTGTCCGCGGACCAGGCTGTCACGGTGGCTCTGAAAGGCGGCGATTATCAGGCGAGCGGCGAAATGATGGCGGTTTTTGTGCCGCAGGACTCTCAGGGGCAGCTGAAGGTGGAGAGCATTACAAGAAACCGGAGCGACTGCTGTTATAGCGGCAGGCTGGAGGTCTCGGCCACGGAGGGAGGACTGGTGGCGGTCAATGTACTGTCCCTGGAAAGTTATCTGAAGCTGGTGGTGCCCAGCGAAATGCCGGCAAGCTTCGGCAAGGAAGCGCTGAAAGCCCAGGCAATTCTGGCCCGCACATACGCGTACAAATATCTGATTTCCCCGGCTTACGCGGAATACAATGCCCACGTGGATGACAGTATTTCCTTTCAGGTCTACGGAAATCTGGAGGAAAATGAGCTCACAAACAGCGCGGTGGAGGAAACAGAGGGTGTGCTCTTATTTTATGAAAACACCCTGGCAGAGGTGTATTACTATTCTACCTCCTGGGGCTTTGGCACCGACGGCACCGTATGGGGAGGGGAAGGCCAGCCATATCTTTCGGCCAGGAGAATTGGTCCGGGCACATTGTACAACAGCGGCAAAAATCTGACGGGCGGGGAGGCGGAGCAATATCTGCTGGAATACCTGAAGGTGGAAGCGGTTTTTCAGAAAATGATTGACGATCCATTTGTGGAAGCCTATGAATCAGAGCTTCCATGGTACCGTTGGAAGGCAGTCAATTCCCAGGTGGACGTCTCTGTGATGGAAAAACGTCTGAAGGAAAGATATGCCTCAGACCCAAACGCGGTTTTAACCAGAGCAAAAGATGGCAGCTTTGAATCAAAGGCGGTTAAAAAAATAGGTACGCTGCAGAATATCGAGGTTTATGAGCGGGGAGAGGGAGGCATAGTGGAGAGCATCCTGATTTCAGGCAGTGAAAACTCCTATCTGGTAAAGAAGGAATACAATGTCCGATATGTGCTCTGCTCCTCCGATGTGCTCATTACCAGGCAGGATGGGGTGGAAGCAGAAGGAAATACGCTCCTTCCCAGCGGATTTTTTTACATTTTGACTACCAATTTGGGAAAAAATGGTTTATCATATACCCTGTACGGCGGAGGCTATGGCCACGGCGTGGGTATGAGTCAGAACGGCGCCGATGCAATGGCCCGGGCGGGCCTTGAGAGTGAGGAAATTCTTTCCTTTTATTTCCCGGATACGAGATTGGTCAGATATGAAAAAAATAATCAGTGAAGTATATAACTTTATACATGGTGCCAGCGAGCATGACCTGGCCAGCAACGCGGCGGCCACGGCTTTTTTTACCCTGCTTTCCTTTGTGCCGATTATCACCGTTGTCAGCAGTATTCTGCCCTATACGGCGGTCACAAAGGATATGGTGGTGGAGATTATCAGCAGTATTTTTCCACAGGTGACGGAGAGTTTTTTCGTCTCCCTGATTGATTATATTTACGACACCAGTGCGGGGGTCATTTCTTTTTCCATTGTGATTGCCGTCTGGTCAGCGGGAAAGGGAATGCTTTCTCTGATCAGGGGTATGAATGAAATCTATCATGACAGAGAGCAGCGCAGCTATGTGAGGCTTCGGCTGATTTCCAGCATATATATGCTTCTTCTGATTGTGGCCATGCTGATTGTGCTGGTGGTAGGCGTCTTTGGACAGAGCATTATCCATTTCCTTTTTGCGGATATTCCGGTGGTACTGGAGGCCTTTGAACATTTCCTGAGCTATCGGTTTGTTCTTACCATTATTTTGCTCGGGCTGGTGTTTACTCTGATGTACACCTTTTTGCCCAACAGAAAAACACAGTTAAAAAAACAGCTTCTGCCGGGCTTTCTGGCTGCAGCCTGCTGCACGGTGTTTTCCTACGGCTTTTCCATTTATGTGGATTATTTCAATGATTTCTCTTACTACGGGGGTTTAAGTATCATCATTATTATCATGTTCTGGCTATATTTTACCATGTATATCATGCTGTACGGAGCATATCTGAGCCGGGTGCTGAACGGAGAAGGCTGAAATGGATGTCAAGCATTTTTGAAAATGTCCCGAAAAATCTTTAACATTAGCCCCGACTG